>NZ_JBDHZL010000046.1:0-18971 GCF_039811905.1 Nigerium sp.
TGGCGGCCGGTCGTGCCCCGGACGCCGGCGCTCCTCACGCTCGCCCCGCCCGCGCCGGTCGTCGCCGAAGCGCCCGGCCGGACGGTCATCGCGGCCACGGTCATCCCGGCCACGGTCGTCGCGCGCGCGGTCCTCCCACGGGCGGTTCGCCCGGGGCCCGCGATCGCGCGGACGCTCCTCCCACGGGCGTTCCCACCCGTCGTCACCGCGCTCGGCGCGGTCGTAGGCGCGCTCGGGCCGCTCGTTGCCGCGGGCCACCCGGTCCCCCGGACGCCGGCCGTCCCGGCGTCCCTCCGGACGCCGGTCGCTCTTCGGACGCCCCGGCCGGTCGCCGCGTCCCCGCGGACGCTCACCGCGTCCCCAGGAGCCCTCGCCACGTCCCCACGCACGGTCGCCGCGCCCCCGCGGACGATCGTCGCGCTCGCGACGATCGCGGCGTCCCTCGAAGCCGGACGCCTCCTCAACGGCGTCCTCGGGGTCGGGAGCGAAGATCGACGGACCGGTCGGCACCGCCTCGACGCGCGCCGCCCGCACCTGCTCGACGATCTCGTCGCCCGGCTTGACGACCAGCCGCGTCGGGTTGATCTTGACCTTCGCCATCAGCCCGCGGACGAGCCGGTTCTGGTTGCGCACCGCCATCGTCACGACCGTGCCGGACGACCCGGCGCGCGCGGTCCGCCCGGAGCGGTGCGTGTACGCCTTCGGGTCGATCGGCGGGTCGATGTGCACGACCAGCCCGATGTTGTCGACGTGGATGCCGCGCGCGGCGATGTCGGTCGCGACGAGCACCGACACGCTGCCGTCGGCGAACGAGCTCAGGTTGCGCTGCCGCTTGGCCTGGGTCAGGTTGCCGTGCAGGTCGACGGCCGGGATGCCCGCCGCGGTCAGCTCGCGGGCGAGGCGCTCGGCGCCGAACTTGGTGCGCGCGAACGCGAGCGTCCGGCCGCCGCCGGCGAGCAGCTCGCGGACGACCTCGTCCTTGTTGTCGCGGTCCACCAGGAAGACGTAGTGGTCGATGTCGGGGGCGCCCTCCTCCTCCGTCACGGAGTGCACGAGCGGGTCGTGCAGGAAGCGGTCGACGACCGTCTGGACGTCCCCGTCGAGCGTCGCCGAGTACAGCAGCCGCTGCCCGTCGGCCGGCACCTGCTCGAGGATGCGCGTGACCACGGGCAGGAAGCCCATGTCGGCCATCATGTCGGCCTCGTCGAGCACGGTGATCCGCACCGCGGACAGGTCGAGGTGGCCCTGCGCGATCAGGTCCTCCAGGCGTCCGGGGGTCGCGATCACGATGTCGACGCCGCGTTCGAGCCGGCGCACCTGCCCGGTGTATTTCACGCCGCCGAACACGGTCATCGAGCGCAGCCGGACGGCTTCGGCCAGGAACGACACCGTGTCGTGCACCTGGACGGCGAGCTCGCGCGTCGGCACGAGTACGAGGGCCCGCGGACGCCGCGGCTCGCGCCGGCGCCCCTCCTCGTCGAGGCGGGAGACGACCGGCAGCGCGTAGGCGGCGGTCTTGCCGGAGCCGGTGCGGCCGCGGCCGAGCACGTCCCGCCCGGCGAGCGCGTCGGGCACGCTCATCTCCTGGATCGGGAACGGGTGCACGATGCCGCGCTCGGCGAGCGCGGCGACGAGCCGCGGGCGGACGCCGAGATCGGCGAACGTGAGCTCGGGATTAAATGAAGTATCGGACAACGCTTCCTCGCATGGGTGGTGGATGAGGTTCAAACAACCCGCACGAGGGCTTGTCGAAGGCGTCCAGGTGACGGCCGATGGACCAGTCTACTCGGACGCCCGCGTGCGCCCTAACCGGTTGCCGCCGGTTGTGCCGCGTGCCGGCGCAGGATCACGATCGCCCGGACGACCAGGAACGCGGCGATCAGCCCGCCCGCGACCTTCAGCCACGGCGCCTCGGCGACGAACAGCCCCATCGACGCGAGCAGCGTCGGCACGAGGAAGGTGAACGTCTTCACGACGTACCCGCCGAACGACGGCATCCAGACGCCGGCGTGCTCGGCGACCGCCTTCACCATGAAGTTCGGCCCGTTGCCGATGTAGGTCACCGCCCCCCAGAACACCGCGCCGGTGCTGATCGCGGCCAGATAGTGCTCGGGGACGCCCGCGACCAGGTGGACGCCCTGCATGTCGCCCCCCAGAACACGGGCCATCTCGAAGAACGTGACGTACGTGGGCGCATTGTCGAGCACCGAACTCAACCCGCCCGTGAACAGGTGGAACGTGACCTCGTTCAGCGGCAGCGTCGGCGCGATCTCCTCCAGGAACCGCAGCGCGGGGATCATCGTCAGGAAGATGCCGATGAACAGCGCCGCGACCTCCAGGATCGGCGCGAAGGAGAACTCGTTGCCCTCGTAGCGCGCGAACTTGTCGCCGAGGAAGAACGACAGCGCCGCCGCCGCCCACATCGTCAGTTCACGCCAGGGCACCATCGCCGCCCACCCCGCGTGGCCGGCCTCGATCGCCTCCAGATCGAGCGACGGGATCGCGGCCACCGCCGCGACGACCATCGCCAAGAACGCGAAGTTCACCACGCCGTGCACCTTCATCGGCTCGACGGCCTCGGCGTCCCACGCCATCGCCTCGGCGGTCTCGTTGGCGACCTTCTGGTGGT
This sequence comes from Nigerium sp., assembly GCF_039811905.1. Lineage (NCBI taxonomy): Bacteria > Bacillati > Actinomycetota > Actinomycetes > Propionibacteriales > Propionibacteriaceae > Nigerium > Nigerium sp. The sequence goes on from NZ_JBDHZL010000046.1 coordinate 2,630, forward strand.
CGATCGCGTAGTAGGTGAACAGCAGCATGCCGTTCACGAAGGCCCACTCGGGCAGCAGGCTCAGCGTCCATTCGAAGGGGACGCCGCGCAGGAAACCGAGGAACAGCGGCGGGTCGCCCAGCGGCGTGAGCAGGCCGCCGCAGTTCGCGACCACGAAGATGAAGAACCACACCGAGTGCGACTTGTGCTGGCGCTCGGAGTTCGTCCGCAGCAGCGGCCGGATCAGCAGCATCGCCGCGCCCGTCGTGCCGATGATGGACGCGACGACCGCCCCGATCCCGATGATGATCGTGTTGTTGCGGGGCGTCGCGCGGATGTCGCCGGAGAGATAGATGCCGCCGCTGATGACGAACAGCGCGAGCAGCAGCGAGATGAACTGGACGTATTCCCACAGCGAGTGCAGCACCGTCGGGGCGCCCAGGAGCGTCCACACCCAGACCGCGACCGGCACGCCGAGGAGCAGCGCGACCGCCAGCTTGGTGGAGTTGCGCTCCCACAGCTTCTCCGCGGCGGGCACGAGCGGGAGGATCGCGATGCAGGCCAGCATGAGGACGAACGGCACGATGCCCCAGGCCGGGACGTAGGCGTCGGATTCCAGGAGCGTCATGGACCATCTCTAGCAGAGTCCCCTCCTGGGCAGGGCGGACGCCCACGATCCGTCCGGACGCCCCAAGCCCCTCCGGACGCCCACGGCCCCACCGGACGCCGCCCCGATGGGCCGGCGCCGGCGGCGTCCGATCGGGGACAACCCTCAGGCAGCCCTCCACAGGTCCGGACGAACCCTAGCCATAGCGACATGTGTCGCTTACGGTGTGCGTGCGCCATGCCCCCGGCGCATCGTCCCCCGGAAGGTCCCCCATGCCCACCATTCGCCGCCTGGCGCTCCTGCTGCCCACCACCCTCGCACTCGTCGCGGGAACGGCGCCGCCCGCCCACGCCGTCACCAATGCGGCGCTCGCGTCCCAGGTCGCGGCCGTGCTGCGCGACTCACGGGTGACGGCGTCCACCAACGGAACGCTCGTCGCGGACGCCGCCACCGGCAGCGAACTCGCCGGCCGCAACGCCTGGCAGTCGGCCGTGCCGGCGTCCAACATGAAGATCGTCACCGCGGGCGCGGCGCTGCGCACCCTGGGCAGCGGCTACCGCTTCAAGACCGAGGCGATCGCGCGGTGGTCCGTGCGTGCGGACGGCTCGGTACCCTCGTCGGTCTACCTCAAGGGCTACGGCGACCCGAGCCTGATGGAGTCCGACCTGCGGGCGCTCGCCCAGAACCTGCGCGCCCGCGGCGTCCGGAGGTTCACCGGCAACCTCGTCGCGGACGGGTCGTTCTTCGACGGCGCCTACTACAACTCGGCCTGGGGCACGCAGAACGCCTCGCAGTACTACGCCCCGCAGATCGCCGGACTCTCCCTGGCGCCCAACGCCGACTTCGACGCCGGCACCGTGATCGTGACCGCGTATCCGACCCGCTCGGGGGCGGCGGCGCGCATCGCGGTGACGCCGGCCTCGGCCGCGTCGTACGTGCGGATCGTCAACAAGGTGAAGACGGGAAGGTCGTCGTCCGTCGGGGTGGCGCGCACGCTGGGCACGAACACGATCACGGTCACCGGCTCGGTGGCGACGTCGGCGTCCGGGGGCAGCCGCCGGTGGGTCGCCGTCCACCGGCCCGACCTGTACGCCGCCACGGTCTTCCGCGCGCAGCTCGCCGCCGTCGGCATCTCGGTGGCCGGCCGGACGATCGCGGGCGTGACGCCGGCCGCCGGGCGGGTCATCGTGGCGACCGACACCTCGCAGACCATCGGCGAACTGATGCGGCCGTTCCTGAAGCTGTCGAACAACGCGATCGCCGAGCACCTGCTGAAGACGATGGGCGCCCGGACGTCCGCCCCGGGCACCACCGCGAAGGGCATCGCCTACCTGCGCGACTACCTGCGCGCGGCCGGCGCCCCGCTCACGGGAACGGCGTTCGCCGACGGCTCCGGCCTGGCGCGCTCGAACCGGCTCACCGCGCGGGCGCTCACGCGCGCGCTGCTGTACGCGCAGCGCCAGCCGTGGTTCGGGGCGTTCTACGCCGGTCCGCCGGTCGCCGGGGCGACCGACCGCATGACCGGCGGGACCCTGTCGACCCGCATGCGCGGCACCGCCGCCGCGGGCCGCGTGATGGCGAAGACCGGGTCGCTAGGCGGCGTGACGAGCCTGTCGGGGTACGTCACCGCCGTGGACGGCCGCCGCTACGTGTTCTCGATGCTCTCGAATTACCGGTCGTCGTCGCCGCGCCCGGTCGAGGATCGCCTGGCGATCACCATCGCCTCCCACCGGCGCTGAACCGGACGCCCCGGGCTGTCGCCTCCGCCCCCGGCTCGGCCGTCTCAGTCGGCCAGCGGGCCGAACGGCAGCCCGAGGCGTCCGAGCATCTCCTCGCCGCCGTCGGCGGCGGTGAGCACCCACAGCCCCTGTTGGGTGACGGTGATCGTGTGCTCCCAGTGAGCGGCGTCGGAGCTGTCGCGCGTGACGACGGTCCACTCGTCCTCGAGCGTCGCGGTCTCGGCCGAACCCCACGTGATCATCGGCTCGACGGCGAGGCACAGGCCCGGCACGATCTTCGGCCCCCGCCCCGGACGGCCGTAGTTCGGCACGTCGGGCGGCTGATGCATCGCGGAGCCGATGCCGTGGCCCGTGTACTCCTCCACGATGCCGAACTCGTGGTCGGCCTGCGCCTCGATGGACGCCTCGACCGCGTGCGAGATGTCGCTCACGCGGCCGCCCAGGTGAGCGGCGGCGATGCCGGCCCACAGCGACTCGCGCGTGACGTCGGAGAGCCGCTGCCGCTGAGGAGTCGCCTCCCCGACGCTGAACGTGATCGCCCCGTCGCCGTGCCAGCCGTCGACGATCGCCCCGAAGTCGACCGACACGAGGTCTCCGTCCGCCAGCTCCCGGTCGCCGGGGATGCCGTGGACGATCTCGTTGTTCACCGAGATGCAGGTGACCGCCGGGTAGGGCGGCAGGCCGAACCCGCCGCCATAGCCGAGGAAGGACGAGTCCGCCCCGTGCTTCGCCAGGACGCCGCGCGCGACGGCGTCCAGGTCAGCGGTGGTGACCCCCGGACGCCCGGCCTCCCGGACGGCGTCGTGGGTCTCGGCGACCACGAGCCCGGCCCGGCGCATGACGCGCACCTGGTCGGGCGTCTTGAGTTCGATGCCGCGACGCTCGATCATCGGGCGAGCTTGGCGTCCAGCGCAGCGGTGAGCCGCTGCCGGACGTCGGCGATCTCGCCGATCGCGTCCACCTCGACGATGAGGCCGCGCTGCCGGTAGAGGTCGAGCAGCTCCTCCGTCTCTTCGTGGTACACGTCGATGCGGTGCCGAATCGTCTCTTCGTTGTCGTCGGCGCGCCCCTCCAGCTCGGCCCGGCGCAGCATGCGCCCGACGAGCTCGTCGGGCGCCGCGACGAGCGAGACGACCGCGTCGAGCGCCGTGCCCTTCGCGGCCATCGCGGCGTCGAGCGAGCCGGCCTGCGCGGCGGTGCGCGGGTAGCCGTCGAGGAGCCAGCCGTTGCTGCAGTCGGGCAGGCGGAGCCGGTCGAGGATCAGCTCGGTCGTCACGTCGTCGGGCACGAAGTCGCCGGCGGCGATGAGGGCCGCCACCTGCTTGCCGAGGGGCGTCTCGTTCTTGATGTTCTCCCGGAAGATCTCACCGCTGGATACCGCGGGGATCTCGTAGTGATCGGCCAACTCGGTGGCCTGGGTGCCCTTCCCCACGCCGGGAGGGCCCATGATCAACAGCCTCATCTCAGGAATCCTTCGTAGTTCCGTTGCTGAAGCTGACTCTCGATCTGCTTCACCGTGTCCAACCCTACGCCCACGATGATGAGGATGGAGGTGCCTCCGAACGGAAAGCGCTGGGACGCGTCCTCGCCCAGCGCGAAGAACGCCAAGGCGGGGAGCAGCGAGATGAGTGCCAGGTAAAGGGAGCCGGGCGCGGTGAGGCGGCTCAGCACGTAGGAGAGGTACCGCTGCGTGGGCCCGCCGGCGCGGATGCCGGGGATGAAGCCGCCGTACTTCTTCATGTTGTCGGAGACCTCGACCGTGTCGAAGGTGATCGCGACATAGAAGTAGGTGAACGCGATGATCATCACGAAGAAGATCAGGTTGTACCAGGGCGAACCGTTGCGGGTGAGGTGCCCCGAGATCCAACTGGAGACCGGGTTGTCGGGGTTGAACTGCGCGAACAGCACCGGGAGGTACAGCATCGAGCTCGCGAAGATGACCGGGATGACGCCCGCCTGGTTCACCTTGAGCGGAATGTAGGTCGTGGTGCCGCCTACCAGCCGCCGCCCCACCATGCGCTTCGCGTACTGCACCGGGATGCGCCGCTGCGCCTGCTCGACGAAGATGACGCCCGCCATGACCAGCAGGCCGACCGCCAGGACGCCGGCGAACGCCAGCCACCCGGACGCGTTCGGCACGTTCGGATTGTCGGGCAGCGTGCCCTTGCCGAGCGAGATCGCCCACATCTGGCTCGGGAACTGCGCGGCGATCTGCGTGAAGATCATGACCGACATGCCGTTGCCGACGCCCCGCTCGGTGATGAGCTCGCCCATCCACATGATGAGGCCGGTGCCGGCCGTCATGGTCAGGATCATGACGATCAGCGGGAACAGCGAGGTGTCGTACACGACCGGCAGCGTGCAGCCCTGGAAGAGCTGCCCGTTCACCGCGAGCGTCGTGAAGGCGGTCGCCTGCAGCACGGCCAGCACGATCGTGAGGTAGCGCGTGTACTGGGTGATCTTGTTCTGGCCGGACGCCCCGTCTTTCTTCAGCGTCTCCAGCCGCGGGATCACGACCGTCAGCAACTGCAGGATGATGCTCGACGTGATGTAGGGCATGATGCCCAGCGCGAAGATCGCGAGCTGCAGCAGGGCACCGCCCGAGAACAAGTTGATCATCGAGTAGATGCCCGCGTTGGCGCCCTCGGCCGCCTGGACGCGGCACTGGTTCACGTTTTGCAGGTTGACGTTGGGCGACGGAATCACGGAACCGAGCCGGAAGACTCCGAGGATGAAGAGGGTGAAGAAGATCTTCTTCCGCAGATCCGGGGTACGAAACGCGTTCGCGAAAGCGGAAAGCATCCGTTCTCTTTTCAGTCAGGAACAAACTGGGCGGCACACCCAACCTCGCTGAGCCTACCAAGTGCGTCGGCCGATCCTCGAACGCGCGACGCCCCGTCCGTGGTCCGTCGCCTCATCCGCGGATCGTGAGCACGCCGCAGCCGGTTTCGGACGCCGCGGCCGCCGGCCGCGGCGTCCTCGATCGAGCTCAGGAGAGCGGCCGGATGAGTTCGGGACCGTCGTTGCGGACCGCGTTCACCAGGGTGGCGACCGGGTAGGCGTCCAGGTGCGCCGGCTCGGTGACCCGCAGCAGGTCTTTCGCGGCGAGCGGGTCGGTCAGGTGCGGGTCGAGCCAGGACGCCCAGTCGTCGCGCGCGATCGTCATGGGCATGCGGTCGTGGATGTGGCCGACGCTGTCGGCGGAGCGGGTGGTGATGATGGTGCACGTCGTCAGCCAGTCGCCGCCGTCGGCGGGCCGCCAGAACTCGTACAGGCCCGCCATGACGAACAGGGCCCCGTCGTCGGGCCGGATGAAGAAGGGCTGCTTCTTTGTCCCGTCGCCCGGAACCCATTCGTAGTAGCCGTCGGCGGGGATCAGGCAGCGGCGCGCGGCGAACGCCTTGCGGAACGCGGGCTTGGACTCGACCGTCTCGAAGCGGGCGTTGATCATGCGCGCTCCCCCGGACGGATCGTTCGACCACGAGGGCACGAGACCCCAGCGCGGGGTGACGAGCTTGCGGACGTCCGCCCCCGACTCCTTGTCCACCCGCTCCACCACCGCCGGGACGGCGTCGGTGGGCGCGGCGTTGAACGTGGGCTGAGGGGCGTCGACGACGACGTCGATCGAGAAGGTCTCGATGATGACGTCCGTACTCGCCGACGCCGCGAACCGTCCACACATGCCCGCGAGCCTACCCGCCACCAAGCAGGCAAGAAGAAAGGCGGGCGGCCCCGCTGGGACCGCCCGCCTGTCGCCGCTCAGGCCTCCTTGACGGAGCCCCCAGCGGCCTCGATCTTGCTCTTCGCGGACTCCGTGTAGGCGTCCGCCGCGACGGTGAGCGCCACGGACAACTCGCCGCTGCCGAGCACCTTCACCGGCTGGCCCTTGCGGACCAGCCCCTTCTCCACGAGGTCGGCCACGGTGACGTCGCCGCCGTCGGGGAAGGCCTCCCCGAGCTTGCCGACGTTCACCACCTGGTACGACACGCGGAACGGGTTGCGGAACCCGCGCAGCTTCGGCAGCCGCATGTGCAGCGGCATCTGGCCGCCCTCGAAGTTCGCCGGGACGTTCTTGCGCGCGCCCGTGCCCTTCGTGCCGCGACCGGCCGTCTTACCCTTGGAACCCTCGCCGCGGCCGACGCGGGTCTTGCTGGTCTTGGCCCCGGGGGCCGGACGCAGGTCGTGTGCCTTGATCGCCATGTCAGTCAACCTCCTCGACGGAGACGAGGTGGATGACGGTGTTGACCATGCCCCGGAACTCGGGGCGGTCGTCCTTCTCCACGACGTCGCCGATGCGCTTGAGACCGAGCGTCCGCAGGGTCTCGCGCTGGTTCTTCTTCGCGCCGTTGGCGCTCTTCGTCTGGGTCACCTTCAGCGTGGGCATCAGGCAGCGCCCTCCTTCCGAGCCTTCAGGATGGCGGCCGGCGTGACTTCCTCGACGGTCTTGCCGCGACGGCGGGCCACCTGCTCGGGCTCCTCGAGCTGCTGCAGCGCATCCACCGTGGCGTGCACCACGTTGATCGCGTTGCTGGAGCCCAGCGACTTCGCGAGGACGTCGCTGATGCCCGCGCACTCGAGGACGGCGCGCGCCGAGCCACCGGCGATCACGCCGGTACCGGGGGACGCCGGACGCAGCAGCACCACGCCAGCGGCCTTCTCGCCCTGCACCGGGTGCGGGATGCTGCCCTGGATGCGGGGGACGCGGAAGAAGTGCTTCTTCGCCTCCTCGACACCCTTGGCGATCGCCGCGGGCACCTCCTTGGCCTTGCCGTAGCCGACGCCCACGGTCCCGTCACCGTCGCCCACCACGACCAGCGCGGTGAAGCTGAACCGGCGTCCACCCTGGACGACCTTCGCGACGCGGTTGATCGCCACGACGCGCTCGAGGTACTGGCTCTTCTCCCGTTCGGCGTTGTCCCGGCCACGACGATCTTCGCGGCCGCGACGGTCGCCACCACCGGCGCCACCGCGGCGCTGCTGGTTCGCGTTCTCGTTCGCCATGTCTAACCTTTCCGCTTTCGATCTAGAGTCCGAGACCGGCCTCGCGGGCGCCGTCAGCCAGCGCCGCGATCCGTCCGTGGTACTTGTTGCCCGCACGGTCGAACACGACCTGCTCGATGCCGGCGGCCTTGGCCCGGTCGGCGATGAGCGCGCCGACCTTCTTGGCCTTGGCCGTCTTGTCGCCGTCGGTGCCGCGCAGGTCGGCCTCCATGGTGGACGCCGACGCCAGGGTCACGCCCCGGCTGTCGTCGATCACCTGGGCCAGGATGTGCCGCGCCGACCGCGTCACGACGAGGCGGGGACGCTCCGGCGACCCGAAGATCGTCTTGCGGCCACGCGCCTGGCGGCGGAGGCGAGACTTGGTACGCGACGCCATCCCCTTGTTGTTGCTCAACGAGATCGCCATGATCACTTACCAGCCTTTCCAACCTTGCGGCGAACGTGCTCGCCTGCGTAGCGCACGCCCTTGCCCTTGTAGGGCTCCGGCTTGCGCAGCTTGCGGATGTTGGCCGCAACCTCGCCAACAACCTGCTTGTCGATGCCGAGCACGGTGAACTTCGTGTTGCTCTCCACCGTGAACGAGACGCCCTCCGGGGCATGCACGACGACCGGATGGCTGTACCCGAGGTTGAACTCGAGCTGCTGCGGACCCTTGGAGATCACGCGGTAGCCGACGCCCACGATCTCGAGCTTCTTGCTGTAGCCCTCCGTGACGCCGGTGACCATGTTGCTCACGAGCGTCCGGGTGAGGCCGTGCAGCGAGCGAGACTCGCGCTCGTCGTCCGGGCGCGTCACCTCGAGCTGTCCCTCGTCGTTGCGCGCGATCCGGATCGGATCGGCCACGGTGAGGGACAACTGCCCCTTCGGGCCCTTGACCGAGACGTCCTGGCCGTCGAGGGTCACCTCGACGCCGCTCGGCACGGTGATGGGAAGCTTGCCAATACGAGACATGTTCAGATACCTCCCGTCACCACACGTAGGCGAGCACTTCGCCGCCCACGCTGCGTGAATTGGCTTCCTTGTCGGTCAGCAGACCCTGCGACGTCGAGATGATCGCGATGCCCAGGCCGCCGAGAACCTTCGGCAGAGCGTTGGACTTCGCGTACACCCGCAGGCCGGGCTTGCTGATGCGCCGGACGCCGGCGAGCGCGCGCTCGCGGTCGTTGCCGTACTTGAGCGTGAGCTTCAGGGTCTTGCCGACCTCGCCCTCGGTGGGGTCGATGACCTCGAAGCCCGAGATGTAGCCCTGCTCGGCGAGGATCTTCGCGATCCCGGCCTTGATCTTGCTGTGCGGCATCGACGTCGAGTCGTGGTACGCCTGGTTGGCGTTCCGCAGGCGCGTCAGCATGTCTGCGATCGGATCGGTCATTGTCATGGCTTGTTGAGCCTCTTTCTCGTGCGGTTTCACCGCCGGGTCCACCCGGGGTGACCTGCACGCTTCGTGGTTCATCCGGCCCCGCGGGGCCGGTTCTGAGCCGCCCGGCCGGCCGGCACCGAGGTGCCGGCCCGGACTCAGGCGGAGCGTGGGCGTCCGGCTCGAAGCCGGGCTGATGGGTGGGGACGCGCCGGGGCGCGTCCCCGGTCGGTCACCAGGACGACTTCGTGACGCCCGGGAGCTGGCCGGCGTGCGCGAGCTCGCGCAGGCAGATCCGGCACAGGCCGAACTTGCGGTACACCGACTTGGGCCGCCCGCAGCGGTTGCAGCGGGTGTACGCCCGGACGCCGAACTTCGGCTTGCGGGACGCCTTGACCTTCAGAGCAGTCTTCGCCATGCCTACCTCACTTCCTCAGCTTCTTGATCTGGCTCTTGGACCCGGTGAAAGCGGTCTTGCGGCGAGCCGCCCGCTTCGTGTCGTTCTCCGGGGCCTTGAACGGGAAGCCGAGAGCCCGCAAGAGCGCCCGCCCCTCGTCGTCGGTCGTCGCGGTGGTCACGAACGTGATGTCCATGCCGCGCACGCGGTCGATCTTGTCCTGGTCGATCTCGTGGAACATCACCTGCTCGGTCAGGCCGAACGTGTAGTTCCCCTGGCCGTCGAACTGGTGCGCCGAAAGCCCGCGGAAGTCGCGGATACGCGGCAGCGCCAGCGACAGCAGGCGGTCGGTGAACTCCCACATGCGGTCGCCCCGCAGCGTCACGTGGCAGCCGATCGGCATGCCCTCGCGCAGCTTGAACTGGGCGATCGACTTGCGGGCCCGGGTCACCTGGGGCTTCTGCCCGGTGATGGCCGTGAGGTCGCGCACCGCGCCGTCGATCACCTTGCTGTCGCGCGCAGCCTCACCGACACCCATGTTCACCACGACCTTGACCAGGCCGGGGATCTGCATCACGTTGTCGTACGAGAACTGCTCGTTCAGCGCGGGGGCGATCTCCTCGCGGTACTTCTTCTTCAGGCGCGGCAGCTCCCGAGCGGGAGCCTGCGTGGACGCGCCGGTCTCGGTCTGCGTCATGCTCAGATCTCCTTCCCGGTCTTGCGGGCGATACGGAAGCTCCGCTGAGCGGTGTACTCCGTGCCGTCCGGACGCCGCTTCGTCACCTCGCGACGCTCGTAACCCACCCGGGTCACCTGAGCGTCCTTTCCGGAGCCCACGACCAACTGCACGTTCGAGACGTGGATCGGGGCCTCGGTGGTGACAATGCCGCCGGTCGACTGACCGGCCTGGTTCGGATTCGCCGGGGTGTGCTTCTTGACGAGGTTCACGCCCTCGACGACCACCTTGCGGGCCTTCGGATCGACGGAGATGATCTCGCCGATCTTGCCCTTGTCGTTGCCAGCGATGACCTTGACGCGGTCACCCTTCTTCACGTGAAGCGAGTTCGCCATATCAGAGCACCTCCGGGGCCAGCGAGATGATGCGCATGAACCGCTTGTCGCGCAGCTCACGCCCGACCGGGCCGAAGATGCGGGTGCCGCGGGGCTCCCCGTCGTTCCTCAGGATCACGGCCGCGTTCTCGTCGAACTTGATGTACGAGCCGTCCGGACGCCGCGTCTCCTTCACGGTGCGGACGATGACCGCCTTGACGACCTCGCCCTTCTTCACGTTGCCGCCGGGGATGGCGTCCTTCACCGTGGCGACGATGCGGTCGCCCAGGCCGGCGTAACGGCGCTTCGAGCCGCCGAGCACCCGGATGCACAGGAGCTCCTTGGCACCGGTGTTGTCGGCGACCTTCAGTCGCGACTCCTGCTGGATCATTTTCTCTCCTTGTTCGCCGGTTCCCGCGTCACGCGGGCCTGGCGGAACCAATGGTGTGTTCGCCGCCGGACGGCGGCGAGATCGTCGTGGGTTTCCACTGGGCGGGTTTCCAAGCCGGATCCAGCTCGTCCACGACGACCAACGCGCTACTTCGCCTTCTCGACGATCTCGAGCAGCCGCCAGCGCTTGGTGGCGGACAGCGGCCGCGTCTCCATGACGCGGACGCGGTCGCCGGTGCCGGCGGTGTTGCCCTCGTCGTGGACCTTCAGCCGCAGGGTCTTCGTCATGACCTTGCCGTACAGCGGGTGCTTCACCCGCTCCTCCACGGCGACGACGACCGTCTTGTCCATCTTGTCGCTCACGACGACGCCCTCGCGCACCTTGCGCGCGGACGTCCGCTCGGTCTGCGTGTCAGCCATGAATCAGCCTCACTTGTCTTCGTCGGGATCGGGAACGATGCCGAGGTTGCGCTCCTGGAGCACGGTGTAGACGCGCGCGATGTCCTTGCGGACCTCGCGGAGGCGTCCGTGCGACTCCAGCTGCCCGGTCGCCGCCTGGAAGCGCAGCGAGAACAGCTCTTCCTTCAGCTCGACGACCTTCTTGTTCAGCTCCGCGCGGCTGAGGCCGCGCAGATCGGACGCGGTGACGGACTGCGCCATCAGATCTCACCTGCTTCCCGCTTGATGAAGCGAGCCTTCATCGGCAGCTTGTGGATGGCGAGGCGCATGGCCTCGCGGGCCACGTCCTCGGAGACGCCGGACAGCTCGAACAGGACCCGACCGGGCTTGATGTTCGCGATCCACCACTCGGGCGAGCCCTTGCCGGAACCCATCCGGGACTCCGCGGGGTGCTTCGTCATCGGGCGGTCGGGGTAGATGTTGATCCACACCTTGCCGCCACGCTTGATGTGACGGGTCATCGCGATACGAGCGGACTCGATCTGACGGTTGGTGACGTAGTGGCCCTCCAGCGCCTGGATGCCGTAGTCACCGAAGGCCAGCCGAGTGCCGCCCTTGGCAGCCCCGCCCCGCTTGGGGTGGTGCTGCTTACGGTGCTTCACGCGTCGAGGAATCAGCATGATCAGGCTCCTGCGCTCTCGGTGGACGCCTCGGCCGCAGGAGCGGCCTCGGCGGCAGCTTCAGCGCGACGGCGTCCGCCGCGCTCGGGACGGTCGCCGCGTCCGCCGTCGCGGTCACGACGGGGGCCACGGCCGGGACGACGCTGGCCGCCGGCGGCCTGGCGGGCGGCCTTCTGGGCCGCACGCTCGGCGCGGGTACCGGAGACGTCACCCTTGTAGATCCAGACCTTGACGCCGATCCGGCCGAACGTCGTGCGGGCCTCGTAGAACCCGTAGTCGATGTCGGCGCGCAGCGTGTGCAGCGGGACGCGGCCCTCGCGGTAGAACTCGGACCGGCTCATCTCGGCGCCACCGAGACGGCCCGAGCACTGGATCCGGATGCCGAGGGCGCCGGCGCGCATCGCGCTCTGCTGCGCCTTGCGCATCGCGCGGCGGAACGCCACGCGGGCGCTGAGCTGCTCGGCGATGCCCTGGGCGACGAGCTGGGCGTCGGTCTCGGGGTTCTTGACCTCGAGGATGTTCAGCTGCACCTGCTTGCCGGTGATCTTCTCGAGCTGAGCGCGGACGCGCTCGGCCTCGGCGCCGTTGCGGCCGATGACGATGCCCGGACGCGCGGCGTACAGGAAGATCGTCACCCGCTCGGAGCGGCGCTCGATCTCGATGCTGCTCACGCCGGCACGCTCGAGGTTCTTCGTCAGCCAGTCGCGGACCTTGACGTCCTCAGCCACCAGCTCGGAATAGTTCTTGTCGGCATACCAGCGGGTCACGTGATCGGTCGTGATCCCGAGCCGGAAGCCATTCGGGTTGATCTTTTGGCCCATGCTCAGGCTCCCTTCTCGGACTTGGGCTCGACGACGACGGTGATGTGGCTGCCGCGCTTCATGATGCGGCTCGCGGAGCCCTTGGCCCGCGGCCGGATCCGGCGGAGCGTCACGCCCTCGTCGACGAAGGCCTGGCTGATGAACAGGTCATCAGCGCGCAGGCTCTCGCTGCTCTCGGCGTTGGCCGCCGCGGACGCGACGACCTTGTAGACCGGGCCGGCCGCGGCCTGCGGGGCGAACTTCAGCACGGCGAGGGCGTCGTTGACGTCGAGGCCGCGGACGATGTCGATCACCCGGCGAACCTTCGTCGGCGACATCCGGACGTGACGCGCGATGGCGTACGAGCCGGGACGATCGCCGAGCAAGGCAGCGCGGCGGCTCGGCCGCGTTTCGGTGTTGCTCATACTCTCTTTCCTCTTCTCGCGACGCTCAGCGCCGGCGCGCCTTCTTGTCGTCCTTCACGTGGCCGCGGTAGGTGCGCGTCGGGGCGAACTCGCCCAGCTTGTGCCCCACCATGGCCTCGGTGACGAAAACCGGCACGTGCTTACGGCCGTCGTGCACCGCGATGGTGTGCCCGATCATGTCCGGGATGATCATCGAGCGGCGCGACCAGGTCTTGATGACGTTGTGGGTCTTCTTCTCGTTCTGAACATCGACCTTCTTGGCCAGATGCTCGTCGACGAAGGGGCCCTTCTTCAGGCTGCGTGGCATGTCTTCTTCTCCAACTCCCCGATCAGCGCTTCTTGCCGGACTTGCGGCGACGGACGATGAGCTTGCTGCTCGCCTTGTTCTTCTTGCGGGTGCGCCCCTCCGGCTTGCCCCACGGGCTCACCGGGTGACGGCCACCGGACGTCCGCCCTTCGCCACCGCCGTGCGGGTGGTCGATCGGGTTCATGACGACGCCGCGGACGGTCGGGCGGATGCCCTTCCACCGGTTGCGGCCGGCCTTGCCCCAGCTGATGTTGCTCTGCTCGGCGTTGCCGACCTCGCCGACGGTCGCGCGGCACCGGACGTCGACCATCCGCATCTCGCCCGAAGGTAGACGCAGGGTCGCCATCCGCCCCTCGCGGGCGACGAGCTGAATGCGGGCGCCCGCCGAGCGGCCCATCTTGGCCCCGCCGCCGGGACGCAACTCCACCGCGTGCACCGTGGTGCCGACGGGGATGTTGCGCAGCGGGAGGTTGTTGCCGGGCTTGATGTCGGCCTCGACGCCCGCCTCGACCCGCGCACCCTGGCGCAGGCCCTCGGGGGCGATGATGTAGCGCTTCTCGCCGTCGGCGTAGTGAAGCAGCGCGATGCGGGCGGTGCGGTTGGGGTCGTACTCGATGTGAGCGACCTTGGCCGGCACGCCGTCCTTGTCGTAGCGCTTGAAGTCGACCAGCCGGTAGGCCTGCTTGTGGCCACCGCCGATGTGGCGCGTGGTGATGCGGCCCTGGTTGTTCCGGCCGCCGGTCTTCTTCAGCGGCACGATCAGCGACTTCTCCGGGGTGGAGCGCGTGATCTCAGCGAAGTCCGCCACCGACGAGCCGCGACGGCCCGGGGTGGTCGGCTTGTACTTACGAATAGCCATGTTTCGTATCCCTGTCTTTGCCCTGGCTCAGTTCGCCTGGCCGAAGATGTCGATCCGCTGCCCCTCGGCGACCGTGACGATCGCGCGCTTGGTGTCGGGGCGCTTGCCGGTGCCGAAGCGGGTGCGGCGACGCTTGCCCTGACGGTTGAGGGTGTTGACCGAGGTGACCTTGACGCCGAAGACCTTCTCGACGGCGATCTTGATCTCGGTCTTGTTGGCCCGCGGGTCGACGAGGAACGTGTACTTGTTCTCGTCGAGCAGGCCGTAGCTCTTCTCGCTCACCACGGGCGCCAGCAGGATGTCGCGGTGATCCTTGTGCTTCAGGTCGCTCACTTCTCAGACTCCTGATTGCTCGAGGCGGACTCGGTCTGGCCGCCGGCCGGCTTGCTCGCCACGAAGGCGTCCAAAGCGGCGGACGAGAAGACCACGTCGTCGGCGACGATGACGTCGTAGACGTTCAACTGGTCGACCGAGAGCACGTGGACGTGCTGCAGGTTCCGCAGGCTCAGCCACGCCAGATCCTCGTCGCGGGTCAGGACGGCCAGCACGCGCTTGCCGGTGACGCCGGACAGGGCCTTGAGGGCCGACTTGGTGGACGGCTTACCGCTCGCGAACTCGCCGACGACGTGGACGCGGCCCTCGCGGGCCCGGTCCGACAGCGCGCCGCGGAGCGCGGCCGCGATCATCTTCTTCGGCGTCCGCTGGGCGTAGCCGCGCGGCTGCGGACCGTGAACGGTGCCGCCGCCGGTCCACTGCGGGGCGCGCCGCGAACCCTGGCGGGCGCGGCCGGTGCCCTTCTGACGCCACGGCTTCGCGCCACCGCCGCGGACGTCGCCGCGGGTCTTCGTGGCGTGCGTGCCCTGGCGGGCCGCGGCCTGCTGCGCGACGACGACCTGATGCATCAGCGGGATGTTCGCCTGCGCGTTGAACAGGTGGCCGGGCAGCTCGGCGGACTTCGAGGTGCCGATCACCTCGACCTTGAGAGACTCGCTCATGCCTTCGCTCCCTTCTTGACGGCGTTGCGCACGACGACGAGGGCGCCCTTGGGGCCGGGCACGGAGCCCTTGACCAGGATCAGCCCGCGCTCGGCGTCCACAGCGTGGATCGTCAGGTTCTGGACGGTGACCTTCTCGACGCCCATGCGACCCGCCATCCGCATGCCCTTGAAGACGCGCGAGGGGGTCGAGCTCTGGCCGATCGAGCCGGGCGAACGGTGCTTGCGGTGGACGCCGTGGCCGGCACCCAGGCCGCCGAACCCGTGGCGCTTCATGACGCCCGCGGTGCCCTTGCCCTTGGTGACGCCGGTCACGTCCACGGCCTCGCCGGCGGCGAACGCCTCGGCGGTGATCTCCTGCCCGAGCGTGTACTCGGACGCGTCGGCCGTGCGCAGTTCGACGAGATGACGGCGCGGGGTGACCCCGGCCTTCTCGAAGTGGCCCTCGTCGGGCTTGTTGACGTTCTTCGGCTTGATCGCGCCGAAGCCGAGCTGCACGGCGTTGTAGCCGTCACGCTCGGGGGTGCGGACCTGCGTCACGACGCAGGGACCTGCCTGGATGACGGTGACGGGGACGACCTTGTTCTGCTCGTCCCACAACTGGGTCATGCCGAGCTTGGAGCCCAGGATGCCCTTCACGATGCGTTCTTTGTTCATGGCAGCTGACCTCACGGAAGCTTGATCTCGATGTCGACACCGGCCGGAAGGTCGAGACGCATGAGCGAATCGACCGTCTTCGGCGTCGGATCGAGGATGTCGATGAGCCGCTTGTGGGTGCGCATCTCGAAGTGCTCGCGGCTGTCCTTGTACTTGTGGGGCGACCGAATCACGCAGTACACGTTCTTCTCGGTCGGCAGCGGCACCGGCCCGGCAACGCGGGCGCCGGTGCGGGTGACCGTATCGACGATCTTCTTCGCCGACGTATCGATGACCTCATGGTCGTAGGCCCGGAGGCGAATCCGGATCTTCTGTCCCGCCATGGAAATCCTTATCAGTTCGAGCGGTGGAGCCAGCATCTGCTCCCCTTCGGCGGAGCCCCTCGGGTGAGAAACCCCTTGTCGCAACGACCCCCGCGCCCGGGCGTGTCGCGTCGGTTCGGACCGCACAAGATCACGATTCGTGGTCTTGGTGGGGCCGGGCGCCGACCGCCTGGCTTGCCGAGTGGGTTGACCCGCGGTGGTTGGCCGACCGAAATCGCCCAGCCTCGCCGCAGCCCGCGTCAAAGCAACTTGACTATCTTTTCACGACACCCAAGCTCACGCAAATCCTTGCGAGGGCCAGATCCGGGGACGATCCCGCCCTCCACCCGTCCGGCTCGCCGGGACGCAGGCGTCCGAGGCCGACGGAGGCGTCCGGAATCC
>NZ_JBDHZL010000047.1:0-18942 GCF_039811905.1 Nigerium sp.
CTAACCGCGTTCTCACGCGGCGCGACAGGTGTGCACGAGCCCGGTCATGTCAGTCACTGGCTCCCCGGACGCCCGCCGCCTACGGTCGGGGCATGGACAACAAGGCGGAGGTCCGCGACTTCCTGATCACCCGGCGCGCCAGGATCACCCCCGAGCAGGCCGGCCTGCCCGCGTGGGGCGGCCACCGACGGGTCGCGGGGCTGCGCCGCGAGGAGGTCGCGCTGCTCGCCGGCGTCAGCGCCGACTACTACACGCGCCTGGAGCGCGGCAACCTCGCCGGCGTCTCCGAGCAGGTGTTGGACGCTTGTCCGACGCCCTCCGGCTCGACGAGGCCGAGCGCACCTACCTGGCCGAGCTGGCCCGCGCGGCGTCCCGTCCCGCCGGGCGAGCGGGGCGTCCGCGGGCGCGGATCGTCCGGCCCAGCGTGCACTGGTTGCTCGACCAGATGGACTCCACCCCCGCCTACGTCCGGAACGCGCGCACCGACCTGCTCGCGGCCAGCCCCCTCGGACGCGCGCTGTACGCGCCCCTGTTCGCCGACGAACGCCCGAACGTGCTGCGCTTCCTGTTCCTCAACACGGACGCGGGGGAGTTCTTCATCGATCGGGACGCCGTCGCCGCGCAGGCGGTCGCGACGCTGCGGATGGCGTCGGGGGAGAATCCGCACGACCGCAGCATCGCGCAGCTGGTGGGGGAGCTGTCGACGCGCTCCGACGAGTTCGGTCGTCTGTGGGCCGCTCACGACGTCCGGCAGCACCGGACGGGGACCAAGCGTTTCCACCACCCGGTCGTCGGCGACCTCACGCTCTCCTACGAATCGATGGCGCTCGTGGCGGACCCCGGGTTGGTCCTAAACGCGTACGCGGCGGAGCCCGGCAGCCCCAGCGCCGAGGCGCTCGACCTGCTGGCGTGCTGGGCGGCCAAGCTCCCGGAAACACCGAATTCCGCGGGACAAATGATATAGCGGAAAAGTTATGTAGCGACACGCGGGCGCCATGTCACCTTTTTTGGGGACAGGGATGTCGCTCGTTTGGGGACGTATGTGCTGTTCTGGCGCCCCTCGAAGCCGTAGGATAAGCGAAGAAGACACGATGTCTCTAACCCTTCTGGGAGGGCGCGCGGGACCAACCGGCAGAGCCGGTCTGCGTGAGGAGACGGAGATACGAGGGGGACCATTGCCTAAGATCACTGCGCCGACGGTGAAGGAACATCGCGAAGCAGTCTTGAACAAGCTCGTGGACGCCGCCGAGGCGATCCTGCGGGGCGACGGCTCGACGCAGCTCACCGCTGGCGCCGTCACCGCGCAGGCGGGCATCGCGAGGAACAGCATCTACCGCTACGTCGACTCCGTGGACGACCTCCGCGGGCTCGTCCTGAAGCGCTACATGCCGCGCTGGCAGGCGGCGGTGGACGCGGAGCTGGAGGGCGTCGAGGATCCGCGGAAGCGGGTGCTCGCGTGGGTGCGCGCCAACCTGCGCCAGGCGTCCATCAACGGCCACGGCTGGATGATGCAGGTCGCGCAGAGCCAGCGTCCGTACCGGACGATCGACGTCGGCGACCCGCAGAAGGAGACGCAGGACTTCCTGACCGAGCGCCTGGCCGCGCTCGTTCCGGAGATGCCCATCAAGGCCGAGCTGATCCGCGCGGTCGTCGAGGCCGGCTTCCGTTCGCTGGACGCCGGCGCGACGTTCGAGGACGTCAGCCATTGGGCCGAGGTGGCGGTCGGCGCCCTGCTGGACGACCACAGCGACCTGGCGGCGTCCGCCTGATCAGGCACTGACAACGCACGAGGCCCCGGGAGCGATCCCGGGGCCTCGTCGCGTAGGCGGCCGATCGGCCGCAGCCGGACGCCGCCCGCCTCAGTTCTGGACGACCGCGGCCGGGGCCTCGTCGGCGATGACGGTCATCCGCTTGAGCCAGGGGGCGCCGAAGGTCGTCGCCATGGCGACGTCGGCGGCGTCCCGGCCCTTGGCGATGGGAACCCGGCCCTTGCGGCGGGCGTTGTTGCGCGGGTCGAAGGTGAACCAGCCGCCGTCGAGGTAGACCTCCATGGAGGCGACGAAATCCATGGGGGCGGGGTCGGGCGGCACGTCCATGTCGGGCAGGTACCCGAACACGTAGCGGGTCGGGATGTTGAGCGCGCGGCAGAACGTGATGGCCAGGTGCGCGAAGTCGCGGCAGACGCCGTAGCCGTTGACGTAGACGTCGAGCGCGGAGGAGCTGGCCTCGCTGCTGCCGTACTGGAAGGTCAGGTGGCCGTTGGCGTAGTCGACGATGTCTTGCACCCGGTTGTAGTCGGCCGTCTTGTTGCCGAACAGCTTCCACGCGTGGCGGCGCATGACGTCGGAGGGGCAGAACCTGCTGGGCAGCGTGTAGACGAGCAGCTCGCCGGGCACGTCTTCCGGCGGGAGCTGCTGCGCCGACGGGTCGCCCGCCTCCAGTTCGTCGGGCACCTCGACGAGCGCGGAGTACCGGCACAAGGACTCGCCGGCGGGCAGCACGACGGTGCGCGGCCGGTTGCCGTAGATGTCGGTGAACCGCTCGCTGGGGGCGTCGGGGTCGACCGACCACTCCTCCTGCAGGACGCTCACGCGCGGATCGGGGAGCACCTCGACGTTGTACACGGCCGGGGTCGGGGCGCCCGCGACGTGCACGAACTCGCAGCCGACATTGATTCGCCTAGTGGACATGCCACAAGGTGTATCGCGTCGCACCCGCCCGGAACAATCCGCTTCGGGGTGTAACACGAGATCTTAACAATCTGCATCGCGCATGGGTGGCTTAAGCGCCGCGGCCCGGCCCCCGAAGGGGTCGGGCCGCGGGCGGAGCTGAGCGGGCGGTGCCCGGTCAGGCGTCCGGTGTGGGTCAGCCGTTCAGCGACGCGCGCTGGGTCTCGGCGAGCTCGGCGACGGCGTTCTTGTCACCGGTGAGCGCGGAGTAGGACAGACCGGCGATCAGGGCGCCCACGATCGGGGCGACGACGAACAGCCAGACCTGCGACAGCGGCTCGGCACCGGCGAACCAGGCGACGCCCAGCGAACGGGCCGGGTTGACCGACGTGTTGTCGACGGGGATCGACACGAGGTGGATCAGGGTCAGCGTGAGGCCGATGGCCAGCGGGGCGAAGCCCTTGGGGGCCTTCTCGGAGGTGACGCCCAGGATGACCCAGACGAAGACGGCGGTCAGGATGATCTCGACGAGCAGCGCGGACAGCATCGAGTAGCCGCCGGGGGAGTGGGCGCCGTAGCCGTTGGTGGCGAAGCCGGACTCGATCGCGTTGAAACCGGGCTTGCCGGACGCGATGGCGAACAGCGCGCCGCCGGCGACGGACGCCGCGACGATCTGGGTGACGAAGTAGGGAAGGACGGCCTTCGCCTCGATGCGCTTGGCGAGGAACAGCCCGACCGTGACGGCCGGGTTGAAGTGGCCGCCGGACAGGTGGCCGACCGCGTAGGCGCCGGTCACGACGGTCAGGCCGAAGGCGAGGGCGACGCCCACGAAGCCGATGCCCGCCGGGAAACCGGTGGAAGTCGTGACGGTGGCGGCCAGCACGGCCGAGCCGCAGCCGCCGAAGGTGAGCCAGAAGGTGCCGAGGAACTCGGCCCACAGCCGCTGAGCCATGGTGGGTTGCATCAACTTCTCCAAAATGACGATGGTGCTCGCTGGAGTCGCCGGTGCGGCTCCACCAGCATTGGTTGGCGGCTCGTTCGAGCCAGGCGAAACATTACGCCTGCCTTACGTGGCCCGGAAAACCGTGCGCAACGAGTTGCCATCCGTGCGGTGACCGCCGGGGGTCGGGCGGCCTCCTCGGCCGATGGGGGGAGGACGGCGTCGCCCACGGCCCGTGGTGGGACGCCGGAGGCGACCGCGGACCCGAGACTTAAGTTCGGCCCGGTGCCTGCGGGGCGTCGTCCCGGGTAGCCGGTAGTCTGACGATCGACCTTCGCTTCAACGACCGAACACGATGGGCGGCGCATGCACGACTTCCTGCATTATCAGAACGTTCCGTTGGGCATTCTGATCGTGGCGGTGGCGTCGCTTCTGTTCGCGACCGGCGCGACGATTCAGCATCTGGTGGCGGGCGAGGTGACCGACCCGGACGCCGAGAACAAATCCATGAACCTGAAGCAGCTGTGGCGGCTGGTCACGACGCCGAAGTGGCTGCTCGGGCTCGGCATCATCACCGTGGGGGCCGTGTCGCACATCATCGCGCTGATGATGGCGCCGGTGACCGTCGTGCAGCCCGTCGGCATCCTGGCCGTGCCGTGGTCGGTGCTCATGGCCGCGAAGATCCACGGCCACAAAGTCACGAAGATCATGTGGGGCGCGGTGCTGCTCACCATCGTCGGCATCGTCGGTTTCACGCTCATCTCCAGCACGAACGCGGCGAAGGACACGCGGGTCGAGCCACCCCAGGTGCTGCTGGGCTGCATCGTCGTCTACGCGATCGGGGCCTTCTTCGGGCTGCTCGGCTGGCGCGGCCGCAACGGCATGCTGCGCTCGCTGTTCTGGGCCACCGGCGGCTCGTTCTTCTACGGGCTCTCGTCGGCGCTGATCAAGAGCACCTCGGTGATGATGCGCACCCCCGACTTCCACACCAGCACGATGTTCTGGGTGATCGTGCCCTTCCTGATCGGCTCGTACCTGTTCGGCGGCGCGATGATCCAGCAGGGCTACGCGACCGGCCCGGCGGAGACGGTCGTGGCGTCCATGACGACGACCGATCCGATCGTGGGTGTGTCGTTCGGCCTGATCATCCTGGGCGAGGGCGTCCTGCTGAGCGGGCTGGACGCGGTGGGCATGGTCATCTCGGGCGCCGTCGCGATCTGGGGCGTCGTGCTGCTGAGCCGGTATCACCCCGACGCCGTGGCCAGGCGCCAGGCGGCGAGCCCGGAGACCACCGCGACGTGAGGCCGCGCGAGACCCGAGCGCCGGGGAAGCGGCTGAGCGCGCCGGTCCCCGGGCAGTTGCGCGTCGGGCTCTTCACCGATGACTTCTACCCCGACTCGGGCGGGGTCTGCCGCTCGATCGAGTTGCAGTTGGCCGAACTCGTGCGGCGCGGTTACCATGGCACGCTGTTCTCGCCGCACGTGAACTTCACCCCACCGCCGGCGGGTGACTACACGACGATTCCCACGTGGCGCGTCCCCTATTCGCCGAGCTACATGTGCTCGCTGCAGTTCTCGGACGCCCTCGCGCGGCGCATCGCGCGCCGGTTCACGTTCGACGTGGTGCACAGCCAGAACGAGCGCGGGTCGATGGTGCTGGCGGCCAAGATCGCGAACCTGCAGGGCATCCCGCACGTGCACACGTTCCACTCCAACTACGCGGGCACGCACGCCACGACGCCGCGGCAGGCGTGGGCGTCCTCGATGCTGTTCCTCCCGCTGGCGAGCCGCGTCGTCCGGCGCGCGTCGGCGCGTCCGCTGGCCGTCTCGGTGCGGCGTCCGGCGCCGGTCGCGGGGGAGGATTCGCCGCTCGCAGTGCGCGACTGGATGAACGTCACCCGCCTCGCCGCGTGCCCCGACGCGGTGACCTCGCCGGCGCCGTTCCTGGTCGACACCGTCGTGCGGGCGAGCGGCGGGGCGCTCGCGGGGCGGGCGTCCGTGGTGCCGAGCGGGGTGTCGAGCCGGTTCACCGAGGTGCGCCGGAGGCGTCCGGTGGGGGCGGGGATCAGGTTTCTCAGCTGCGGACGCCTCGGCGCCGAGAAGCGCGTGGACGCGATCGTCCGGGCGTTCGCCCTGCTCGGGAGGGACGACGCGGAACTCGTGATCGCCGGGGGCGGGCAAGAGGAGGGCGCGCTGAAGCAATTGGCGCGCACGGTGAGGCACGGCAGCGTCCGGTTCACCGGGCACATCGGCGACGTCGGCGAGGTCGCGCAGACGATCGCGGACGCCGACGTGTTCGTGCTGGCGTCCTACCGGTTCGACACGCAGGGGATGGTGCTCGCCGAGTCGGCCGCGGCGGGCACCCCGATCCTGTACTGCGACGACCGGCTGAGCGTGGGGGTGGGTCCCGACAACGCGCTGCTCGTGGAGCCCACGGTCGAAGGGTTGGCCGCGGGGATGAGAACGCTGGCGGAGGACCGGGCCCGGCTGGCGGCCATGGCGGAGGCGACGGCGTCCCTGCGCGCGGGCCTCACGACGGCCGCGATGGGCGAGCGCTACGAGGCGATCTACCGTGCCGCGATCGCGCGGGTGGGCGGGCACACCTCCTGAGGCGCCCGGCTCGCGCGCCGAGGCTGGTCAGCTCTTGACGGGCAGGGCGGAGATCTGGCGTCCGGTCGCGGTGGTCAGGATCAGGGTCGCCGGCGCCCGCTGGATCGGGAGAAACACGTAGCCGGTGGTCGAATCGCCCTCCGCGAGCGTGCCCCGGGTGAGTTCGGGCTGCCGCGGTGAGGGCGCCGGGTCGATGACGTTGGTGCCGTTGTTCTGGAACGCCAGGAAGCCGTAGCTGATCGTGCCGCGGTCGGCCCAGAGACGAACGCTCAGCAGCACGCCGCCCGGCTGCCACTGCTCGGACACCACCTCCCACCGGCCGCCCGAGTCGGGGTCGGACGGCATCGTGAAGGGTAAGCCCGGCCCGGAGCTCGTGGGCGCGGCGGCCGGACTCGTCGGCGACGCGGTGGGGGCGACGGCTGCCGGGCGCGCCAGGAACGTCGCGCCGATGACCACGCCCGCGATGATGGCGGCGAACAGCACCCACAGCAGCCACCCCTTGGTGAAGCGCGGCGCGGAGTACGCCTCGATGTCGACGCGCTGCAGGGGCTGGTTGCCGAGCGGGCGGTGCTCGGGTTCACGACCCGCGTTCTGGACGCCCTGGCCTTGGCCGGCCGTGGGCTGCCCCTGGTCGGGGCGGCCGGGCCAGCCCGCCGGGTCGCCCGGATCACCCTGGGCGGGGTCGTTCGGGTAGCCGTTGGTGTTCCAGCCTCGGTCACTCATCGCCGCCCAGGGTACCCGTTGCCGGATCGACCGCCGACGCGGCCCTGTGGATAACGAAGACTCGCGCATGCGCCCCTGTGGACGATGAACAATGGGGGTCGGGCGGGACAACCGTGGGGACTATGAAAGATGATTCGTCGCCCACGTTGCTCACCATCGCCTCCGTCGACGACCTGTTCGGCGCCGTTCCCGCTCTGCTGCACTTCCATCCGTCCGAGTCGCTGGTGCTGGTGCTCGTGGAGAGTGGGCGCGTCGAGGTCGCCGCGCGCGTCGACCTGGCCAGGGTCCGACGGCGCCGTTCGCTGTGTACGGCGCTCGAGCCGCTGCTGCACCGGTTCCCCGAGAGCGACGTGCTCGCGATCGCGTACTCCGGCGACGGGCGAGCGGGCTGGCGCGTGCTGGAGTTGCTGCGCAGCGAGGTGGGCGAGCGCTGCGCGGTTGCCCTCCATGCCGACGGACGCCGTTGGTACGACTCACCCGACGACGTTGGCCGGCCCTACGACCCCGCCTCGACCGCCGTGGCCGCCGGAGCCGCCTACGCCGGCGTCGAGGTGCGGGGCAGTCGGGCGGAACTGGCGGCGTCCCTGGTCGGCACGTTCGGGCGCGACGAGCGCGAGGCTGCCATGGCCGAGGTGGCGACCCGATGGCCCGAGGGGCCCTCGCGCGAGGCAGCGGGTGACGCGCTGCTGCTCTCCTGGCGCGCAGGGCGCAGCCTGACGCTGCACGAGCGCTGCCTGCTCGCCGTGCTGGCGAGGGAGCCTGAGTGGGCCGAGCGGGCGATCCTCGACACGACGCGGGAGAACGCAGGCGATCGGTTCGAGTGCTGGGCGCAGGTCGCGCAGGCGTCCCCGGGGCCGATGGGCCGGGGCGCGCTCACCCTGCTCGCGCTCGCCGCCTGGGTGCGGGGCGACGGCGCGATGGCCCAGGTCTGCCTCGAGCGGTTGGCCGAGCTGGGCCACTCCGACGACTGGACGCGGTTCGTCGACCTGGCGTGCGCGATGGCGCTGCATCCTGACTTGTGGGAGGAGGTGCGGTCCGGCTACTTGGCTTTGGCCGAATCGGTCGCCGTCGCGGCCGTGGGCACCTAATGTGTCCCCATGACCCGGTACGTGGTGTGCGGCGAAGCACTCATCGATCTGATTCCCGACCTCGACGCGGAGCGAAGCACGATCTCGAGCATCTGGGACGCCCGTTCCGCGGGCGGGCCCATGAACTCGGCGATCGCGCTCGCCCGCCAGGGCCAACGGGTGGAGTTTCTCGGTCGGCTCGGCTCCGACCGGTTCGGCCGGCAGTTGACCAGCCACCTCGAGGCGAACAATGTCGGGTTGAAGCTGGCGGCGGAGACCTCGCAGGCCACGTCGCTGGCGATCGTGAGCCTCGACTCCAAGGGGCACGCGACCTACAACTTCCACTTCAGCAACACGGCCAACTTCGGCTGGCAGGCCAACGAGCTGCCCGAGTTGGGGGTGAACGACTGGCTGCACATCGCGTCCCTGGTGCTCGTGGTGCCGCCGGGGGACGCGGCGCTGCTCGAGTGGGTGAAGGGCGGCACGACGCCGATGTCGATCGACGTCAACGTCCGGCCGACGGTCATGCCCGATCCCGAGGAGTACTGGACGAAGATCGAGCCGTGGCTGATCGCGGTCGGGGCCCGCCGCGGCATCATCAAGGGCAGCGACGAAGACATCGCGTTCCTCGCCGGGCCGGCGCGCCTGCCACGCCTGGCGGGCAATGCCGGGGTGGAACTGGCCCGCCGCTACGGGGCGCCGTGGGTCGTCCTGACGCTGGGAGAGGACGGGGCGGTCGCCTGCAACGCGGAGGGGGACATCATCCGGGTGCCGGTGCGTCCGGTGGACGTCGTCGACACCGTCGGGGCGGGGGATACGTTCATGTCGGGCTTCCTGTCGGCCTACGTCGGCGACCAGTTGAGCCTGCGCGACTCGTTGCGGCGGGGCGTCGTGGCGTCCTCGATCGTCTGCACGCGCAAGGGTGCCAACCCGCCCACGATGGAGGAGATCGAGGCGCTGTCCTGACGGGCGGCGGGGTGCCCGCCGGGGCCCCGGCTGTGGCCGGGGGAACCGGCGGCGTCCCGGGGAGGAGGCGGTGCCGGGCGCGCGCGGCCCATGGGCTACACTGACGGCCATGGATCGCTTCATGCGCTCGGCTTCGCGACTTCTTCGCTAGCCGCGCGGCCTGACCGGTGGCGCGGCGCCCCTTGATGCCCACGGGCTGACAGGGGTTTTTTCATGCCCCGCACCGGCGAGGCCCGGTGCCTGCGATCGATCCAGACCAACCCGACGAGGAGATGTTCGACAGTGGAGACCGCTCGAGGAAGCTACGACGCGGCTGCCGCGCAGGAGCGCTGGCAGAAGTTCTGGGCCGAGGACGGCACGTTCGCCGCCCGCGACGACGGGTCGGCCGAGCGCCGCTACATCCTGGAGATGTTCCCGTACCCGTCGGGCGACCTGCACATGGGGCACGCCGAGTGCTACGCGATCGGCGACGTGCTGGCGCGGTACTGGATGATGCAGGGCTTCGACGTGCTGCACCCGATCGGGTGGGACAGCTTCGGGCTGCCCGCGGAGAACGCGGCCATCCGCAACGACACGCATCCGGCCGACTGGACGTATGCGAACATCGAGACGCAGAAGCGGTCGTTCAAGCGTTACGGCGTCAGCATCGACTGGACGCGGGAGCTGCACACCTCCGACCCCGAGTACTACCGGTGGACGCAGTGGCTGTTCCTGCAGTTCTACTCGCGGGGGCTGGCGTACCGGAAGGACTCCTACGTCAACTGGTGCCCCAACGACCAGACCGTGCTGGCCAACGAGCAGGTCGTCGCGGGCCACTGTGAGCGGTGCGGGGCCGTCGTCACCAAGCGCAAGCTGACGCAGTGGTACTTCAAGATCACCGAGTACGCGCAGCGGCTGCTGGACGACATGGCGAAGCTAGAGGGCAAGTGGCCCGACCGCGTCCTGGCGATGCAGCGCAACTGGATCGGGCGCTCCGAGGGCGCGTATGTGGACTTCCGCGTCGAGGGGCGCGAGGAGCCGGTGACCGTCTTCACGACGCGGCCCGACACGCTGTACGGGGCCACCTTCATGGTGGTCGCGCCCGACTCCGACCTGGCGGCCGAGATCGTCACCGACGAGGCCCGCCCCGCGTTCGAGGCCTACCTGGAGCGCGTGAAGCAGCAGACGGAGATCGAGCGGCAGTCGACCGACCACGAGAAGACCGGCGTGAATCTGGGCGTGACGGCCGTCAACCCGATCAACGGCGAGTCGGTGCCCGTCTGGGCCGCCGACTACGTGCTGGCCGAGTACGGGACGGGCGCGATCATGGCGGTGCCCGCGCACGACCAGCGCGACCTCGACTTCGCGAACAAGTACGGCATCGACGTCCGGCTGGTCATCGACACCGGTGAGGCCGATCCGCGCACGTCGGGCGTCGCGACGGTCGGCGACGGCGTCTACGTGAACTCGGACGTGCTGAACGGGCTGGCCGACAAGGCGTCCGGCATCGCGAAGGCGAACGAGACGCTGGAGGCGGCCGGAACCGGCCGCGCGACCGTGACGTTCCGGCTGCGGGACTGGCTGCTGAGCCGGCAGCGGTTCTGGGGCTGCCCGATCCCGATCATCCACTGCCCGGCGTGCGGCGAGGTGCCGGTGCCGGAGGATCAGCTGCCGGTGGAGTTGCCCGACATCCGCGGCGCCGATCTGGCACCGAAGGGGACGTCGCCGCTGGCGTCCGACGCCGCGAAGGAGTGGCGGGAGGTCGCGTGCCCGCGCTGCGGCGGCGCGGCCGAACGGGACGCCGACACGATGGATACGTTCGTCGACAGCTCCTGGTACTACTTCCGGTATTGCACGCCCCACGACGATCGGACGCCGTTCGACCCCGAGGTCGTGCGCCGGTGGATGCCGGTGAACCAGTACGTCGGGGGCGTCGAGCACGCGATCCTGCACCTGCTGTACAGCCGCTTCTTCACCAAGGTGCTGAACGACATGGGCCTGGTCGACTTCAGCGAGCCCTTCACGGAGTTGATGAACCAGGGCCAGGTCATCAACCAGGGCAAGGCGATGAGCAAGTCGCTGGGCAACGGTGTCGATCTGGGCGAGCAGATCGACCGGTTCGGGGTGGACGCCGTTCGCACGACGGTCGTCTTCGCGGGCCCGCCGGAGGACGACATCGATTGGGCCGACGTCTCCCCGGGCTCGTCGGCGAAGTTCCTGCAGCGGGCCTACCGGCTGGCCACCGACGTGACGTCGGAGCCGGGGGCGGACGCGGCGTCCGGTGCTCTGGAGCAGCGCCGCGTGACGCACCGCGCGATCGCCGACGTCACCGAGGCGCTGGAATCGCGGCGGTTCAACGTCGCGATCGCGCGCGTGATGGAGCTGGTGAACGCCACCCGCAAGGCGATCGATTCGGGTTGCGGCCCGGACGATCCGGCGGTGCGGGAGTCGGCGGAGTTCGTGACGCAGGCGCTGAGCACCGTCGCGCCGTTCGTGGCCGAGGAGATGTGGGAGGTGCTGGGCCACGCGCCGTCGGTGGCCCGCTCGACGTGGCCGACCGCCGAACCGGACCTGTTGGTGCAGGAATCGGTCACCCTGGTCGTGCAGGTGCAGGGCAAGGTGCGCGCGAAGCTGGACGTGCCGGCCGCCATCACCGAAGACGAGGCGACCGCGGCCGCGCTGGCCGACGACGGCGTCCAGCGGGCGCTGGCGGGGCGCGACGTGCGGAAGGTGATCGTCCGGCTGCCGAAGATGGTCTCGATCGTCCCGGCCTGAGCGGTCGCGCGGACGCCGCGGCCCGGCCGCGGCGTCAGGCCGGCTTCACCACGAGGTCAGCCACCAGGCCGAGGTGGTCGGTGCCCAAGACGCGGAACGTCCGCACGTTCCGGGCCACGACGTGGTCGTTGACGAGCACGTGGTCGATCGCGATCATCGGCGGGACGCCGCCGTACCCCTGGGCGGGGAACGTGGGCTGCCACCCCTCGCCGGCCTGCGACGCGGCGTCGCTGAGCCCGAGGCCCAGCAGGGAGCGCAGGGTGGGCTGCTCCTGGACCGCGTTGAGGTCGCCCGCGACGATGAGCGGCTCTTTCAGGTGGCCCTCGACGGCCCGCCGCAGCACGGACGCCTCCCAGCGCCACAGGCCGGTGCCGCCGCCGTTCGTCATGTTCGCCGGGTGGGCGGCGGCCAACACGATCGGCGGGCCGGAGGGGGGCTGTACGCGCATCAGGTGCTGCCCGGGCCCGGTGGAAAGCTGGGCGATCTCGTCGACGGGCCAGCGTGACAGCACGGTCGTGCCCATCGCGTCGTCGAACGGCGGGTCGTAGAAGCCCGCGGTGTGTGGATAGTCGCGAAAGATGCCGGTCGGCGCGAGCGCGGTCTGGGCGCTCCCGGTGTATTCGAGGAGCACGATGATGTCGGGATTGGCCGCCTTCACCTGGGCGCTGAGCCCGGCGGGATCCGCATTGCCGTAGAGCATGTTCAGCGACAAGACGCGCACGGCCTGCCCGGACGCCTGCGGCGCCTCGCGGGGCCAGTAGGGCCGCGCCCACCACAGTTGGGTGGCCAGGGCGGCGGCCGCCAGGAGAGCCAGGACGCCGCGCGGCCGGCCGCGCGCGAAGGCGAGGAAGAGGACGGCGGCGAGCGCCCACGCGACGATGCCGTAGGGGATGAACGCGGCCGCCATGGCGAGCTTGGAGCGTGAGAACTGGAGCCGGGGCACCAGGTAGAGCATCATCATCGCGCCGCCGAACGCGACGCAGCCCCACGCGACCGCCAGCATGAGATGACGGCCGAGGGTGCGTGTGGTCATGGGGACCAGTGAACCAGGGTGGGCAAGAAAGTTATCCACAGTTGGTCGTCGGGTGAAAAAATTCGGCTCCGCGTCCCCACCGTGGAAGGCATGACGACGCTGCGCCGGTTGGAGCCGGACGAGGTGATGAGCCAGGTCGTGCGCGCCCGCCTGGAGTCGCTGATGACCGCCCGCGAGCCTCCCGACGCCTGGGCGCGGGACGAACCGGGGGCACCCGGTGAGGACGAACCGGAGGTGCCGGACGAGAGGGGGGTGGTCGCCGCGCGCCCCCTGTCCCGCTCGCCGGGCGCGCCGGAGACGCCCCACGGGGCGGCCGGGAGGGCGGCGTCCGAGGTGCGTGCGATGGCTGCGCGAGCCGTGGAGTTCGGGCGCGCGCATCTGGTCGTGGTGCTCGTCATCGTGCTGGCCGGGTGCGGATACGCCGGTTACTCCATGGTGCAGGCGCGCACCGGCCCGGTGGCGACGGCGGCTCCGGTGGAGGTGGCGTCCGTGCAGGCGGCCCCGAGGACGCCGAGCGCCACGCCGAGGCCGGTCATCCGGGTGCACGTGGTCGGCGAGGTGCGCAAGCCGGGGGTGGTCAGCCTGCCCGAGGGGGCGCGGGTGCTCGACGCGATCGAGGCGGCCGGCGGGCTGACCGCGCGGGCGAGGCCCGGCCGGCTGAACCTGGCCGCGGTCGTGACGGACGCGGTGCAGGTGGTCGTCGGTGGTCCCGGCTCTCCGGGAGGGAGCGTGGAGGGTGGTGCGGGGTCGTCGGGTGGCGGTTCCGTCGGGGGCGGCGGAGGCGCGGCGGCGTCCGGGAAGGTGAACCTGAACACGGCGACGCCCGAGCAGCTCGACACCCTGCCCGGCGTGGGACCGGTGACGGCCAAGGCGATCCTGTCGTGGCGGCAGCAGCATCAGCGGTTCAGCCGGGTGGAGGAGTTGCAGGAGATCGAAGGGATCGGGCCGAAGACGTTCGAGAAGCTGAAGGGCCAGGTGACCGTCGGGTGAGCGACGGTGGTCGGCCGCGGCGGGAGCGGGACGATCGGGTGGACGTCCGGCCGCTCGCTCTGGGCGTCGCCGCCTGGGCGGGGGCGTGGGCCGCGACGTCGGGGGAAGGGCGGTTCGTCGCGGCGGCCGTCCTGACGGGAGCGCTGCTCGGGCTGGCGTCCCGGTGGCGCGGCGGACGCCTGCTGGCGGCGTCCGCACTGGTGCTGGCCGTGACCGCTGGGCTGGGCTGGGCGCGGGTCTGGCAACAGCAGCGCGACCCGGTGGCCGACCTCGCCGCCCACCGCGCCACGGCCGTGGTGGAGGTGCGCATCGGCGGGACGCCGCGCTACCACGCGGGCAGCGGCCCGCGTCCGGCGTGGTGGGCGTCCAGGGCGACGCTCGTGGCGGCGTCCGCGCGCGGGTCCGAGTGGAGGTCGGGCGCGCCGGTCGAGATCTCGGCGACGGGGGACGCGGCGGAGCAGTGGCGGGCGCTGCCGTTGGGGGCGACGGCGCGGGCGTCCGGGCGGCTGGGTCCGGCCGACCCGGCGGCCGGCCTGGTGGCGGAGGTTCGCGTCCGCGGCGCCCCCGAGATCGTGGCCGAGCCGGGGCCGGTGGATCGGGCGGTGGCGAGCGTCCGGGCGGGGTTGCGCGCGGCGTGCGCCGGGCTGGCCCCCGAGCCGCGAGCGCTCGTCCCGGCGTTGGTCGTCGGGGACACGTCGGGCATGGGCGAGGACCTGGTCGACCGGTTCAAGACCACCGGCCTGACGCACCTGACCGCGGTGTCGGGCGCGAACCTGACGCTGCTGCTGGTGTTTCTGCGGGTCGTGGCGGTCGGGGTGGGGGTGCGCGGTCGAGGGCTGACGGCCGTGCTGATCGCCGGGGTCGCGGCGTTCGTCGCGTTGTGCCTGGGCGAGCCGTCGGTCGTCCGGGCGGCGGCGATGGGGCTCGTCGGGCTGGTGGCGGTCGGCCGATCGGGCGGCGGGCGTCAGGGGCTGCGGTACTTGGCGGTGGCAGTGTGGGGCCTCGTGCTGCTCGATCCGTGGATGTCGCGGTCGATCGGGTTCGCCTTGTCGGTGACGGCGTCGGCGGGTTTGCTGTGGTGGGCGGGCCGCTGGACGCGGGTCATGGCTCGCTGGATGCCGGCGTGGTGCGCGGAGGCGGTGGCCGTCCCGCTGGCCGCGCAGGTGGCAACGCAGCCGATCGTGACGGCGATCTCCGGGCAGGTGTCGCTCGCCGGGCTCGTCGCGAACGCGGTCGCCGGCCCGCTGGTCGGGCCCGCGACGGTGTGCGGGTTCCTTGCGGCAGCGCTCTCGATGGTGTGGCTGCCCGCAGCGTCGGCGTGCGCGTGGCTGGCCGGCTGGTGTGCCCAGGCCCTGTGCTGGATCGCGCGGCTCGGGGACGCGTTGCCGGGGGCGTCCCACCCCTGGCCGGCGACGCCGCCGGCGATCGCGGTGGTGACGGTGGCCTGCCTCACGTCGGGGCGGCTGATGCCCTGGATTCTCGGACGCCGCTGGCTCTGCCTGGGCCTGGCGGGCGCGCTCGTCGCGGCGCTGGCCCGGCCCCCGTCGCCGCCCGGGTGGCCGCCGCGCGGGTGGGCGATGGCGTCCTGCGACGTCGGGCAGGGCGACGCGACCGTCTTCGACGCGGGCGGCGGGTCGGCGGTGGTGGTGGACGCCGGGCCCGACCCGAGGCTGCTCGACCGGTGTCTGGCGTCGCTCGGCGTCCGGCGGGTGCCGCTGGCCGTGCTCACCCACCTGCACGCCGACCACGTCACGGGCCTCCCGGCGGTGGCGGCGCGCTCGCCGGGGGTGGTGTTGACGTCGGTCGTCCGGTCGCCCCCCTCCGGCGAGGCGATCGTGCAGCGGGCCGGGGGTTCGCGGCAGGTCGCGGAGGCGGGCCAGGTGTGGACGGCGGGCGGCGTCCGGGTGGAGATCCTGGCGGCGCCGACCGAGGCGCCGAGCGTGTCGGCGGCGTCCGAGGGGGAGTCGTCGGCGGAGAACGACGCCTCGGTGGTGCTGAAGGTGACGGCTTCCGGGGTGACGGCGCTGCTGGCGGGGGACACGGAGGCGACCGGCCAGGACCGGCTGCTCGGGCTGGGGTCGGCGGTGGACGTCGACGTGCTGCTCGTGCCGCACCACGGCAGCGCGCGGCAGTCGCCGGCGTTCCTGGGGCTGACCACCCCGCAGGTGGCGGTCGTGAGCGTGGGAGCCGACAACGACTACGGGCACCCGACCACCCGGACGCTTCGGCTGGTCGGCGGTCTCGGCGCTCAGGTGGTGCGCACCGACGAGCACGGCGCGGTGGCGGTGGCGCGGTGGGCAGACGGACGCCTGTCGGTGACGACCCAGCGGTGACCGGGGGAGGGGAGGCGGCGATGAGGGTCGATTGGCCGGGGTTCCTAGGCTGTCGGCATGAAGCCGGTTTCGAAGCTGAGGAAGACGCTGGCGCCGCAGGCGTCCGGCGGGCCCACGATCCTGGAGATCGATCTCGATCGCGGTGTCCTGTTCGGACCGCCGGACAGTCCGATCGCCGCGCTGAAGGCGCGGAACGCGGCGAC
Source organism: Nigerium sp. (assembly GCF_039811905.1). Lineage (NCBI taxonomy): Bacteria > Bacillati > Actinomycetota > Actinomycetes > Propionibacteriales > Propionibacteriaceae > Nigerium > Nigerium sp. The sequence continues at coordinate 16,288 of NZ_JBDHZL010000047.1, forward strand.
CATGAAGGCGCTGCGCGACGGGCTGCGGGCGGGGGCGTCCGACCGGCAGGTGCGGGGGCTGATCGTCCACGTCGGCACGTGCCCCCTGACGTTCGCTCAGGCGGACGAACTGGGCGACCTGATCGAGCAGTTCGGGCGGGCGAAGCCGACGCTGGCGTGGAGCGCCACGTTCGGCGAGTTCGAGGGCGCGCTGGCCGCCTTCCGGCTCGCGACAAGGGCGAACACGGTGTGGCTGCAGCCGTCCGGGATGCTGGGCATCACGGGGGCGCACCTCGGGGTCGTCCTGCTGCGGGGCGGGCTGGAAAAGCTAGGGGTCGAACCCGAGTTCTCGCAGCGGCACGAGTACAAGACGGCCGCCGACCGCTTCGCCGCGCGCGAGGTGACCGGGCCCCACCGCGCGATGATGCGTCGGCTCGGGCAGTCGATCGTGGACGAGTCCGTCGCGACGATCGCGCGCCGCCGCCGGCTGGACCCGGTGGCGGTCTGGGACGCCGTCAACGCGGCCCCGCTCGCGGCAGGCGATGCGCTGGCGCGCGGGCTGGTCGACCGGCTCGGCTACCGCGACGAGGTGTACGACTGGGCGCGCCGGGAATGGGGCGTGCCGCCGCGGCCGTCCGTCGACAACCGGCGGAACGCGGACGCCTCGCTGGCCTTCGTCCACCGGCACCACACCAGCCCCGCGAAGGAGCTGATGGGGTCCCTCGCCGACCGCTCGAAGCCGGGCGTCGCGATCGTGCCGGTGACGGGAGCGATCGTGCTCGGGCGCGGGCGTCCGGGGGCGCCGGGCGGGCGGCAGGCGGCGTCCGACGTGGTGGGCGAGCATCTGCGCGCGGCGGGCCGCGACCCGAAGATCAAGGCGGTCGTGCTGCGGGTCGACAGCCCGGGCGGATCGTACGTCGCGTCCGACACGATCCGGCGGGAGGTGCTGCGCCTGCGCGAGCTGGGCAAGCCGGTCGTCGCGTCGATGGGCGACCTCGCGGCGTCGGGCGGCTACTTCGTCGCGATGCCGGCCGACGAGATCGTCGCGAACCCGTCGACGCTCACCGGGTCGATCGGTGTGCTCGCCGGCAAGTTCGTGACGCGAGGGCTGTTCGGCAAGCTGGGCATCGTCCGGGAGGGCATCGACATCGGCGCGCGCTCGGGCATGCTGTCGGACGAGCGGGGGTTCACCGACGAGGAATGGGAGACCCTGAACCGCTGGCTCGACCTCGTCTACGCGGACTTCACGGCCAAGGCCGCCCACGACCGCGGCCTCGACGTCCCCGAGCTGGAGCCGAACGCGCGCGGCCGCGTCTGGACCGGGTCGGACGCCCGCGACCGGCACCTCGTCGACCGCCTCGGCGGCCTGGACGCCGCGATCGAGCGGGCCTGCGAGCGCGCCGGGCTGCGGCGAGGGGAGGCGGCCGTGCGGTCGATGCCGGCGATCCCCGCGCTGGAACGCTTGCGCTCGGCCGAGTCGACCGAGTCGGTGTCGGCGAGCGCGTCCGGCGTCCTCGCCGGGATGGAGGGGTTGGCGCGCGCGATCGGGCTGGCCGGCATCGTGCCCGGCCTGGGCGCGTCGGGGGCGGACGCCGTCGGCCTCGCGGGTGCGACCGGCCCGGACGACCTCGTGGCGGCCCTGGCGCACCGGCTCGGGTTCGAGGCGCCCGGCGTGCTGTCGCTGCCGTTCCGCGTGGACGTGCGCTGACGGGCGCTCCCAGGACGGAACTGTCGGCGGCGTCTGCCATGCTGGGGGCGTGGAGAGCCAAGGGGTGTTCGGGCGGGTCGTGCTGGTCAGTGGGCCCGAATCGCTGCTGGCCGAGCGGGCCGTCGAGTCGCTGGTGCGGCGGGGGCGCGACGAGCGGCCGGATGCGTCGGTCACCAAGGTCGAGGCCGCGACGCTCGACGCCGGCCGACTGGCCGAGGTGACGGGCGCGTCGCTGTTCGCGGAGGCGTCCATCGTGGTCGTGACCGAGTTGGCCGACCTGCCGCAGGATCTGTTCGACCAGGTCGCCGCGCTCGCGCAGCAACCGGGCGACGATCTGGCCCTCGTGCTGGTGCATCAGGGCGGCAACAAGGGGCGCGGGCTGCTCGACCGCCTGAAGAAGGCGCGGGTCGAGGTCGTCGACTGCCCGGCGATCAAGGCGTACGAGCTGCCCCAGTTCGCCGTCAACGAGGCCCGGCGCTCGGGCGCGCGGCTCGATCAGCAGACCGCGGTGACGCTCGTGGAGGCGCTCGGCAGCGACGTGCGCGGCGTGGCCGCGGCGGTGCGGCAGTTGCTCGACGACTCCGACGACGCGACCATCACCGACGCGGCCGTGCGGCGCTACTTCGCCGGGCGGGCCGACGTGACCAGCTTCACGGTGGCCGACTCGGTGCTCGGCGGGCATCGAGACGAGGCGCTCGGGCAGCTCCGCTGGGCCCTCGAGAGCGGGGTCGCGCCGGTGCTGGTGACGAGCGCGATGGCGTCCGGGCTGCGCAATCTGGGCAAGTATCTGGATGCGCGCGACGCCCGCGTTCGCGACGCCGACATCGCGCGGCAGATCGGCGTCCCGCCGTGGAAGATGCGCGATCTCTCGCGCCAAGCCCGCGATTGGACGCCGCGCGGCGTCGCCGCGGCGCTCCAGCGGGTCGCCGCGACGGACGCCGACGTCAAGGGCGCGGCGGGCGACCCCG
>NZ_JBDHZL010000048.1:0-18676 GCF_039811905.1 Nigerium sp.
TCCGGGGCGAGCACGGCGGTCGGGGCCAACGCGACCCCCATGGTCACCGCGACCACCGGCGGGCCGATGGTCGTGCTGGGCCTGGGCGACTCCGTGATGGCGGGAACGGGCTGCGGCTGCGACGGCATCCCCGAGGAGTACTCGGCGATCCTGCGCCAGCGAACCGGACGCCAGGTGACCGCGGTGAACGAGGGCGTCCCGGGGGCGACGTCGGCGGACCTGCTCGCCGACCTCAAGGATCCCGGCCTGCGCTCCGAGGTGGCGGACGCCGACGTCATCATCGTCTCGATCGGGGCGAACGACATGGTCGACGGGCTCGACGGCTGCACGCCGAGCGGCTGCGCGGCCCAGTCGGCGTCCCAGGCCGCGGCGATGAAATCGCGGGTGGACGCCGTGCTCACGCAGCTGCGCGCGCTGCGCGGGGGGCGTCCGTTCGAGTGCCTGGTCCTCGGCTACTGGAACGTATACCCCGAGGGCGACCCGACCGTCCCGGAGGACGAGCACGGCCGCCCCGTCGCGCTCGCCGCGACGACCGCCGCCAACGGCGTCCTGGAGCAGTCGGCGTCCGGGCACGGGGCGACGTACGTGGATCTGATGCCCTCGTTCCGCGGGGCGGACGGCAAGAGCAACCCGAGTCGGCTGCTCGCGGAGGACGGGGACCATCCGAACGCGACGGGCGTCGAGGTGATCGCCCACGAGCTGGCGCAGGCGTTCGCGGGGGCCTGACCGGGCAGCGGTCGCGGGTTGGCGGCGACACGTAGGGTGACAAGGACCGATACGTCCGGACCGACGACCGGATCGCAACGAAAGGTGTCCTTCATGTCAGCAGTTTCCCCGGCCCCCGCGTCCGAGACGAGAGAGGCGTCCGGGCGTTCGCTGCTTCCTGAGCGGCTGTTCGTCACGGCGAGCTTCGTCGTGTGCGTCCTGGGGACGCTCGTGGGGCTCGGGGTCATCGGCGACCGGGTGGCCGAGTCGTCCGGGGGTGCCCTGGCGGCGGACGCCACCCTCCTCGCGCCCGCCAGCCGCGCGTTCTCGATCTGGAGCGTGATCTACGTCGGGCTGCTCGCCTACACGGTGTGGCAGTGGCTGCCGGCGGCCGCGCCGGCGTTGCGGCGGTGGCGGATCGGCTGGCTCGCCGGGGCGTCCATGCTGCTGAACGCGGCCTGGCTTCTGGTGACGCAGGTGGGCTGGCTGTGGTTCAGCGTCGTGGTGATCGCCGCGCTCGCGCTGGTGCTCGGGCTGCTGTTGCGGAGGCTGACGGCGGTGCGGTCGGGTGCTGAATCGGGTGTGCGGTCAGGGTCGGCGGTCGGGTCGCTCGTCGTGGATGGCACGTTCGGGCTCTACCTCGGCTGGGTGAGCGTCGCGACGTGTGCGAACATCGCCGCGGCCGGCGCCGCGAGCGGCGTGACGGCCGGCGCATTTGGCGACCAGGTGCTGGCGGCGATCGTGGTCGCGGTGGCTGCGGCGCTCGGGGTCGTGTTCGCGATCTCCTTCGGGGGACGCCTCGCCGTCGCCCTGGCGATGGGCTGGGGCCTGGCCTGGATCGCGGTCGGACGCCTCACCGACGAGCCGGCGTCGGTGCTGGTGGGGGCGGTGAGCGTGGTGGCGGTGCTGGTCGTCCTGGGGGCGGCCGCCGTCGGACGGAGGCGTCCGGTGGGGGTGGCCTGAGCTCCGCTCGGGCCAGGGCGTGGCGTGCGGGCTTCGTCCGCGTGACCGGGCTTCCGTGCGCGGCGTCAGGGCCGCGTCCACTCGATCGTGTACCTGAACGCCAGGCGCCGGCGCAGCCGGGCGCCCGGCAGGACGCGGCGGAGAACCCGGCGCAGGTCGTCGACGGAGTGTTCGGGGTTGCGGGTCGGGAAGGCGTCCGGGGGTCGGGGACCACGGTGCGGGTGCGGATGCTTCGCGAGGCCGATCAGGGGGTTGGTCAGGGCGGACGCCACGTCCCACCCGATGTCGACGGCGCTGCGCGGCGCGGCCAGGCCGACGGCGAGGAAGCGGCCGCCGGGGGCGAGGGCGTCCCGGACCTGCTGCAGCGCCGAGGCGGCGTCGAGGTGGTGCAGCACGGCGACCATGGTGATGAGGTCGACTCCGGGGAGTCCGGCGTCCGGCGGGCTGTCTGAACCCGCGGGGGACGACAGCCGCCGCGTGAGGTCGGCCAGCGAACCGTCGGTGATGGTCACGTGGGGCAGCGTCCGCGTGGCGCGGGCGGCGTCCGCTCGCATGCCGGCATCGACGTCGATGCCGGTGACCCGGTCGAAGTGGGACGCCAGCGCCGCGACCAGCGCTCCCTCGCCGCACCCGACGTCGACCGCGTGGTGTCGGCGCTCCGGGAGGTTGCGCAGGATCCACGGGTGAAAGAAGTCGTTGTGGCTCCACGGGTGGCGATCGTTGAACGCGGCGAGCCCACGGACGACCGCGCCCAGGGGGCTGTCGGCGGTAGGTCGGGGCACGGGGGCTCCTTTCGTCGGGTCGATCGTAGGAGGTCTGCGGGCGGCGGCTGGGCGACCCCGCAGGGAGCGACGTGTTGATCCCACGTCATCGGACCGGGGGCCTGACGGCGGGGTCGGGCCCCGGGGGCTCCTGCACCCGCGTGGGTCACGTCGCGGGGTTGAGCATCACCTCGCAGACCGTCACCTCACTTCGCGGACCTTAACTCCACCTCGCAGACGAAAACCGACTTTGCGCGTGCTGCAGCACGCGCAAAGTCGGTTTTCGTCGTCGAGGTCCACAACGCCGTCGATCGACAGATTTCCCTCGGGCATGACGCCGTTTCTCGCCCGTATCCCACCTTGACCTCGGTCGATGAGATGGTGACCGTACCCGCGGCCCCGCGGGTGCACCGACGGAGGTCCCCATGGAAACCGCCCCCATCACTGCCTGGACACTGCAGTCCGAGATCCCGATCCCCGGCGACGTCGGGCCGCTGCTCGTCCCGGGCGAGCAGCCCGTCGCGGCGTACAGCACGTTTCGCGACAGCGCGGTCTTCACCACGAAGCGGCTCATCATCCGCGACGCCCAGGGCCTCACCGGCAAGAAGGTCGAGATCTACTCGCTGCCGTATTCATCGATCAACATGTGGTCGTCAGAGAACGCAGGCACCCTCGACTGGAACGCCGAACTCGAACTCTGGACCCGTGCCGGCAAGATCAAGGTCAACCTGGGCCGCGGCATCGACGTCCGTCGGCTCGATAGCCTGATTGCCCACGCCGTGCTCGGCGGCCTCGCGCTGCCGGCGTCCTGACGTCCCGCCCCTCATGGGGACCCACGGAGGTCACCCAGCAACCACGCTGAGAATCCCTCGCGGTAGACGGCGAGTGTTCGAACCGCATCAGGGCCGCAGCGAGGGGGCCGCCAACAGGCCCGCCGTCACGTTCGATGGGGAGACCCCGGTGTTACCGTGCGCCCATGACCGCCGGACTGCCCTCTCATAACGCCTCCGAGCCGCAGCCTTCCTCCCCGAGCGACTCGACCCCGACCACGTCCTCCCCGCACGCCTACAGCCACGGCCACCACGCGAGCGTGCTGGCGTCGCACGGCGTCCGGACGGCCGAGGACTCGTGCGCGTACTTCCTCGACCGGCTGCGCCCCGGCGATCGCGTGCTCGACATCGGCTGCGGACCCGGCTCGATCACGCTCGACCTCGCGCGTCGGGTGGGGCCGGAGGGGTCCGTGGTCGGCATCGACGCTGCAGCCCCCGCGGTGGACGCCGCCCGCGCCGCCGCTCGCGAGCGCGGCGACGTCCGGACGCGGTTCGAGGTCGCGGACGCCCATGATCCGTCCGTGGAACTGGACGCGTTCGACGTCGTCCACGCGCACCAGGTGCTGCAGCACGTCACCGACCCCGTCGGTCTGCTGCGCCGGATGGCCGCCCTCTGCCGGCCCGGCGGCCTCGTCGTCGCCCGGGACGCCGACTACGGCGCGATGACCTGGTACCCGCCGGCCCCCGGCCTGGACGCCTGGCGCTCCGCCTACAGCGCCGCCGCCCGGACGCTCGGCCACCAGCCCGACGCCGGACGCCGCCTCCGCCAGTGGGCGAACGCCGCCGGCCTGTCGGTCGTCTGGGCGGGCTCGTCCACCTGGACCTACGCCACCGAGGCCGCCACCGACTGGTGGGGCCGCACCCAGGCGCGCCGCGTCCGGGAGTCGCAGTTCGCGCAAGAGGCGTCCCGCGTCGGGTGCTCGGCCGAGGAGATCGAGGCGATGGCGGCAGGCTGGGAGGACTGGGCCGCCGACCCGGACGCCTGGTTCGCGATGGTGCACGGCGAGATTATCGCCACGCGCGCCTGAGACCGCCCGCTCGGGCGGTTGTCGCCTCTGGGATGCCCGCGCAGGATGGGGGGATGGCTCACGACACGACCGCACGCCGTCGCCTGCTCATCACCGGCGCCACCGGCAACCTCGGCCGGCTGCTCGAGGAGCGGCTCGCCGGCGACTACGACCTCGTCACGCAGGGCCGGACGCCCAAGACGCCCCAGCAGGAGGAGACGCTCAACCGGGCCGACCTCGACGACTACTCCGACGTCCCGCCGCTGATGGCGGGGGTGGACACGGTCGTCCACCTGGCGGGGGCGGCCTCCCCCGAGTCGGACTGGGACAGCGTTCTGCAGGCCAACATCGTCGGGCTGCGCAATGTGCTGGAGGCGGCGCGGGAGGCGGGCGTCCGCAGGGTCGTGTTCGCGTCGTCCAACCATGCGATGGGCATGTACGACCGGGACGGCCAGTGGCCCGTCTACCCGGACGCCCCACCCCGGCCCGACTCGCTGTACGGCGTGTCCAAGGTGTTCGGCGAGGCGCTCGGCCGGTTCTACCACGACGAGTTCGGCCTCGACTTCATCGCGCTGCGCATCGGTTGGTACGCGGAGGATCCGTTCGAGTCGGACGTCGACCTCCTCCACGCGATGTGGCTGTCGGGGGACGACGCCGAGCAGGTCGTCCGGCGGGCGATCGAGGCGTCGATCACGTTCGGGCTGTATTACGCGATCTCCGACAACCCGAACCGTCGTTGGGACATCACGAACACCATGCTCGAGCTCGGCTACCGCCCGAAGGACCGCTGGACCGACCGCGCGAGCGAGCCCGAGAACGTCGTGGAGGGCGGCGTCCCCGCGCCGGACGATTGGCCGGCGGGGTCCTGATCGCGAGGACGCCCGCCCGCGTGGCGCGGCCGGCGCCGGAGTTTGTGGCCGAACGCACAGAATCCCGGCCCAGGGGGCCGGGATTCTCGCGGCGGAGGATACGAGATTCGAACTCGTGAGGGCGTGAACCCAACCCGGTTTCCAACCGAGCGCCATAGGCCTCTAGGCGAATCCTCCGCCGGACAGCGTACCTGAGGTGCCCGCCCCCGCTCCAATCGAGGCGTCCACCACCGTCATCGCGCCGGTCGGGCGACGCGGTCACGGCCCGGCGTCACGGGTGCCGACGGGCGTCGTCAGTCGGTGAAGCGGAGCAGGTAGCCGTCGGGGTCCGCGATGACAAACTCGCTGCGCGACTGGGTCTCGCCGTCGGCGTCCGTATATTCGGCCACCTGCATCGGGACGACGATCGGGTACTTGTCGCCGCGCAGTGACTGGTAGAGGCGCCCGGGGTGCTCGACGCGGATCCACAGCGTGACGCCGCGGCCGAAGGGGGTCTGCAGCTCGGTCGGCGTCGTCGCTTCGGAGTCGTACTGCTCCAGGATGAGCTGGCCGCCCGCCGAGTTGCGCAGGATCGCCACGCCGGGGCGCGCGATCTCCACCTCGAACCCGAACTCGTCGGTGTACGCGGTGACGCTGCGCTCGAGGTCGGTCACGAGCAGTTCTGGGACGACGGACGCCCGCTCAGCGCGGATGAACTCGTCGCCGTCTTGCATGGTCCTCACGGGCTTCACCCTAGTGAACAATCGGTTCGACGCAATGCCGTCGCGAGGAGTCCGTCTCGCGAGTGGGGCGGCAGGCGCCGGCCGCGCAGGGCCGCGACGGCGTCCCACTACCGCGAACGCTTGACGGACAGGTGTCCGCAGCGGTGCGATGGGGCATGCGCATCGCCGTCGCCCAGCTCACGAGCACCACCGACCCGGACGCCAACCTGACGCTCGCCGCCGACTACGTCCGGCGGGCGAAGGACGCGGGGGCACGCCTCGTCGTCTTCCCGGAGGCGATGATGGCCAGCTTCGCCACCCGCGCGGCCGACGTCGCCGAGCCGCTGTCCGGGCCGTTCGCGACGCGGCTGCGGGAGCTGGCCGCCACGGTCGGGATCACCATCGCCGCGGGCATGTTCACGCCCTCCGACGACCCGGACCGCCCGCGGAACACAGTCTTCGTCGCGTGGCAGGGCGGGGAGGCGTCCTACGACAAGATCCACCTGTTCGACGTGGAGGGCTTCGCTGAGTCCGACCACGTGACCGCCGGCGACGAGCCGGTGCTCGTCGAGATCGGCGGGCTGACCTTCGGGCTCGCCATCTGCTACGACGTGCGCTTCCCCGAGCTGTTCAAGCACTACGCGGACGCCGGCGCGCAGGTCGTGCTCGTGCCCGCGTCCTGGGCGAACGGACCGAACAAGCGGACGCAGTGGCAGACGCTCGTCAGGGCCCGCGCGATGGACGCGACCGTGTACGTCGTCGGCTGCGGGCAGGCCGAGCCGCGCGATCCGGACGCCAGCCGCGCCCCGCTCGGCGTCGGGCACAGCCTGGTGGCCGACCCGCTGGGCGCCGTCATCGCCGAGGCCGGGGCGGGGCCCGAGTTGCTCATCGCGGAGTTGGACGCCGAGGCGGTCGTCCGGGCGCGCGAGAAGATGCCGGTGCTCGCGAACACCCGGTTCGGTCGGACGCCGCCGCGTCCCGTGTGAGTTTCTGCTGCCCCTGTGTGCGTTTCTACCTGACGTTCTCCACACTCCAGTGTGGAGAACGTCAGGTAGAAACGCCCCGTGGCCAGAAGACACCCCAGGTACGTTGGGGGCATGACGACCCGCATCGAGAAAGACAGCATGGGCACGATCGAGGTGCCTTCCGACGTCTACTGGGGTGCACAGACCCAGCGGAGCATCCAGAACTTCGACATCGGCCGCGACACCTTTGTGTGGGGGCACCCGATGATCTCGGCCCTCGGCGTCCTCAAGAAGAGCGCCGCCCAGGCCAACGCCGAGCTCGGCGAACTGCCCGCCGACAAGGCCGATCTCATCGTGAAGGCCGCCGACGAGGTCATCTCGGGCAAGCTCGACGACCAGTTCCCGCTGGTCGTCTTCCAGACCGGCTCGGGCACACAGTCGAACATGAACGCCAACGAGGTCATCAGCAACCGGGCGATCGAGCTGGCCGGCGGCACGCTCGGTTCGAAGGATCCGGTGCACCCGAACGACCACGTGAACCGCGGCCAGTCCAGCAACGACACGTTCCCGACGGCGATGCACATCGCGGTCGTCGTCGAGCTCAACGAGCGGCTGTACGCGCCGGTCGATGGGCTGCGCGACGTCCTGGCGAAGAAGGCGGAGGAGTTCGCCGACGTCGTCATGGTCGGCCGCACCCACCTGCAGGACGCGACGCCCGTCACCCTCGGCCAGGTCATCTCCGGGTGGGTGGCGCAGATCGACTTCGCGCTGCAGGGCGTTCGGCACGCGGACGAGCGGGCGCGCGGCCTCGCGATCGGCGGGACGGCCGTGGGTACCGGCCTCAACAGCCATCCCGATTTCGGACGCCTCGCCGCCGAGAAGATCTCCCAGCAGACCGGGCTGCACTTCGAGCAGGCCCCGAACCTGTTCGCCGCCCTGTCGGCGCACGACTCGCTGGTCGAGGTCAGCGGTGAGTTGCGCGTGCTCGCCGACGCGCTGATGAAGATCGCGAACGATGTCCGGTGGTACGCCTCGGGCCCGCGCAACGGCATCGGCGAACTGCTGATCCCCGAGAACGAGCCGGGCAGCTCGATCATGCCGGGCAAGGTGAACCCCACGCAGTGCGAGGCGATGACGATGGTCGCCACCCGCGTCTTCGGCAACGACGCGACGGTCGGCTTCGCCGGTAGCCAGGGCAACTTCCAGCTCAACGTGTTCAAGCCGGTCATGGCCCACGCGGTGCTGGAGTCGATCCGGCTGCTGGCCGACACCTGCCGCAGCTTCACCGAGCACTGCGCGGTCGGCATCGAGCCGAACCGGCAGCGGATCGAGGAGCACCTCGAGTCGAACCTCATGCAGGTCACCGCGCTCAACCGCCACATCGGCTACGACAAGGCGGCCGCGATCGCGAAGAAGGCCCACCATGAGGGCACGAGCCTGCGGGAGGCGGCGATCGCGTCGGGCAACCTGACGGCGGAGGAGTTCGACGCCTGGGTGGTGCCGGTCGACATGACGCATCCGTCGGCGGGCTGAGCATTCTGCGCTGCGGTTCGCGGATGAGGCACGTGCAGGGCCACGCTCATCCGCGAACCACGGCTTCGGGGTGGGTGACGGCGGCGGCGCCGGATCAAGGTGGTCCCACTGGGCCGGCGAAGAGTTCCCCCCGCGGCGAGGTTCCGCGCCTGCTCCATCGGCCCAGTGGAACGCGTGCTGAGACCCTAGTCGGCGTCCTGATGTCCCCGTAAGGGGGACACATCCCCCTTACGGGGGGAGCGCTACCCTGCCCTCATGGAATGGCTGCGCATCGGCGACGTCGTCCGGCGGACCGGGCTCACGCACCGAACCCTGCGCCACTACGACGAACGCGGCCTGCTCGTGCCGAGCGGGCGCACCGGCGGCGACTACCGCCTGTACTCCCCGGCCGATCTTGAGCGGCTGCTGGCCATCCAACACTTGAAATCGTTGGGCATGAGCCTGCCCGAGATCGAGCGCGCGCTCGACGATCCCGGCTTCGACGCCGCCGACGCGCTCGCGCGTCACGTGGCCGCCGTCGAGGCACGGATCGCCGCCGAGAACGAGCTGCTCGCGCGCCTCCGCAGCCTTCAGGACGCCGCCGGCGCCGGTTGGGACGAGGTGCTCGACGTCATCGCCCTCACCGAGCGTCTCCGGCACGGGGAGCCGCACGTCCGGTTCCGCGCCGTCCTGGACGCCCCCGGCGCGGCCCCCATCGACGAACTCGTCGACGTGCTGCGGCACGACCCCGAGCCCGGCGTCCGGGAGGCCGCGACGTGGGCGATCGTCCAGCGTGGGCCCGACGTGCTTCCCCTGGCGGTCGCGCAACTCGCCGACCCGGACGCCGGCGTCCGCGAGCAGATGGCCCACGTCCTCGGCAAGCTGCGCGACCCCGCCGCGGCGCCCGCGCTGGCGGAACTGCTCGCCGACCCGTCGGAGCGGGTCGTCACCAAGGCCGCCCAAAGCCTCGGACGCCTCGGTGGCTCGGCCGCGATCGACGCGCTCGCCGGGGTGCTGGGCCGCGGGGACGCCGGAACGCGGGCGTCCGTGGTGACCGCGCTCGGGCTGATCCCCGGGGACGCCGCCGGCCCGATCGCCGCGGTCCTCCGCTCACCGGAGCGGTCGTCCGAGGCGCGCGCGGACGCCGCCGAGGCGCTCGGCCTGAGGGCCGACGCCGAGGGCGTCCCGGCGCTGGTTTCGGCGGTGGAGGATCCGGACGAGGACGTTCGGATCGCCGCGCTCATGGCGTTGGCCGCCGCCGGGGGCGACGAGGCGGCCGCGGCGATTGCCGCGACCGCCTCGCACGGGGGGCGCACCGGCGTGCTCGCCCGCAGGCTCGCGGCCGGATCCTGAGACCCGGGACGCGGGAGGCCGGGACGCCGGGACCGAGTGGCCCGGGGCGCCCGAGCCGTCAGATCACGCCTCGGCTTGGGCCTTCGCCCGCGCTCGCACCTGCTCGCGCAGGTCGGCGCGGCGACGCTCGCCAGCGCGCTTGGCCTGCAGGCGGCTCGCGATGCCGGCCACCGTGGCGTCCTCGCTGGCCGTGAGCCGCTGCAGCGGGGCGTCGGCGACGTCCCCGAGCTGGCCGAGCGCGGCCACCGCCGCCACCCGGACGGCCGGCTCGGCGTCCGCTGTCAACGCGTCGAGGGCGTCGGCCGCGGCGTCCGCGTCGGTGCCGAGGTGGCCGAGGGCGTCCGCGGCGTGCGTGCGCACGTCGGCGTCCTCGTCGGCCAGGGCCGCGACGAGCGGACCGACGGACAGCTCCCCGAACCGGTGGAAGGCGCCGGTGAGGGCGTCCTTCTGCAGGGCGTCGCCGTCGCCGAGGCGTCCGGCGAGCGGGCCCAGCGCCTCGGGACGCCCGGTGTTCGCGACGGCCCGGTAGGCCTTGATCGCGACGGAGGCGTCCGCGTCGTCGACGAGGGGCAGCAGCTCGGGCAGCCGCGCGGGGTCGCCCACCTTGCTGAGCACGTGGGCGCCGATGCGCCGCGCGCGCGGGTCGGGGTCGCTGAGCATCGTCAGCAGCCGGGGCATCAGGGCCTCCGAGTGCTGGACGGCGGCCCACGTGAGGTCCTCCCGGACGCGCGAGTTCTCCTCGACGCGCAGCCGCTCGATGAGCGCGTCGCCCGCCGCGGGGTCGTGCGTGGCGCCGAGCCGCAGGGCGGCCTCGCGGCGCAGGGAGCCATCCGGGTGGGACAGCTGGGTGATCAGGTCGGTCGTGGTGTTGTTGGTCATGTGAATCCCACCTCCGTCGAAAGACCGTAAAGGCTCACGCAGCGTGAGGGTCAACTCGAGGTTCCCGGACGCCGCGTCAGGCGCCGGATGCCTCAGACGCCTCGGTCTCGTGGGCGTCCCGCAGCGCGCGCCGCTGGCGAGCGCTGATGATCCGGTCGACGATCGTGCCGATGGCGACCCCCAGCACGACGCCGATCGCCGCGCCGAGCAGGGGCTGATCGTGGATGAACCGCCCGGCGGCGACGCCGATGGCGGCGGCGTACAGCGCCCAGATGCTCGCGGAGATCGCCGTGACGCCCATGAACCGGCGGTGCGGGTAGCCCGCGAGGCCGGCGCCCATGTTCACCGCGACCCGGCCGACCGGAATGAACCGGGCGGTGATGATGAGCGTCGCCCCGCGGCGGCGGATGTGCAGGCTCGCGTCGTGGACGCGGTCGCGGAGCTTGGGGAACCGGTTCAGCAGGTGATGCAGCCGGGACCCGATGAGGTAGGCGACGTTGTCGCCGCAGAACGCCCCGGCCGCGGCCAGCGGGACGAGCGCGGCGATGCGCCCCGGGTCCTTCGTCGCGAGCACCGCGGCGAGCGCGGTGATGACCGACTCGCTCGGGATGGGCGGGAAGAAGCCGTCGACGAAGCAGCACACGGCGACGACCACCAGCGCCCAGGGCGAGAGCGCCGACTCGATGACCCAGGTGTAGATCCAGTCGAACGCGTGCATCACGCGCCCGACCCGCCGCGGACGCCGGCCGCGGCGGCATCCTGGTCGACGGCCCCGGCGCCGTCCGGACGACCGCCGTCGCATTGCTCGTGGATCACGTCGACGAACAGCGGGGGCGGTGCGGTGGCGACCAACACGTCCATCGTCATGGCGGCCAGCGTAACCGGGTGCGGGCCGCCCACCAGGGCTCGACCCCTGTGGGTCGCCCGGCGCGGGGGGGGTCCCGAAGGGGCTTCTCAGCAGTGGTATCGCTCGCCCGCACGGCGCGGGCGACGGGACGCCTCTGGCGCGATTGGCCGGGCGCGGAGGCGTCCGGGTAGTATGGCGGCAAGGTCCCCGCGCGGTGGTACCTCGCCCAACTCCCCCAGGGCCGGAAGGCAGCAAGGGTCAGTGAGCTCTTCTAGGTGCGCGGGGGCCCCTTTGCGTTGCGGCCCGTCCGCGGCCGGTTTTGGGGGTGCCACGAAGTAAGGTGCGTGGCGTGGACGACGACCTGCACGAAGAGCCCCTCGGCGAGGGCGAGGCCGCGCCCGACGAGTTCGTTCAGGAGGGGCCCGACCTGTTCGGCGCCGAGCCCGACGAACTCGTCCTGCCGGGTGAGCCCAATCCGCCCGACGACCCCGAGGTCGACGTCGAACTCGACGAGACGTCGGAGATCCCGATCGACCCCGACGACGAAGACGAAGGCGTCGAGGGCCCCGGGTTGGACCCGGTGCCTGACGCCCAGTCTGACGAGCAGCCCGAGCCCGGCGAGCAGCCCGCGCCCGAGCAGCAGCCCGAGCCCGAGGCGTCCGTCGCCGCGCAGCCGGCCGATGTCGGGCCGACGGCCCGGGCGTCCGAGGCCCCCGAACCGCCGCTGGCGCTGTACCGCCGGTACCGCCCCGAGACGTTCGCCGAAGTCATCGGCCAAGAGCACGTGACCGAGCCGTTGCAGCGCGCGCTGGTGAACAACCGCGTCAACCACGCGTACCTGTTCTCGGGGCCGCGCGGGTGCGGCAAGACCACGTCGGCGCGCATCCTGGCCCGGTGCCTCAACTGCGAGCAGGGCCCGACGCCCACCCCGTGCGGGGTCTGTCAGAGCTGCCGCGACCTGGCCCGCGGCGGGGCCGGCAGCATCGACGTGATCGAGATCGACGCGGCGTCGCACGGCGGCGTCGACGAGGCGCGCGACCTGCGCGAGCGGGCGTTCTTCGCGCCCGTGAGCAGCCGCTACAAGATCTACATCATCGACGAGGCGCACATGGTGACCACGCAGGGGTTCAACGCCCTGCTCAAGGTCGTCGAAGAGCCGCCGCCGCACGTCAAGTTCATCTTCGCGACCACCGAGCCCGAGAAGGTCATCGGCACGATCCGGTCGCGCACGCACCACTACCCCTTCCGGCTCGTTCCGCCCAAGGTGCTGCAGGGGTATCTGGCGTCGCTGTGCGAGGCCGAGGGCGTCTCGGTCGACCCCACGGTGCTGCCGCTGGTCGTCCGGGCGGGGGCGGGGTCGGTGCGCGACTCGCTGTCGGTGCTCGATCAGTTGCTCGGCGGCGCGGGGGAGCAGGGGGTCACCTACCGGCAGGCCACGGCGCTGCTCGGCTACACGCCCGACACGCTGCTCGACGAGATCATGGATGCGTTCGCCGCGGGCGACGCCGAGGGCGTGTTCTCGTGCATCGACAAGGTGATCGAGGTGGGGCAGGATCCGCGGCGCTTCGCGGAGGATCTGCTGCGGCGCCTGCGTGACCTCATCATCGTGGCGGCTGTGCCCGACGCCCTGACGTCGGGGCTGGTCGATGTCTCCGGCGACCAGGCCGAGCGCCTCACGACGCAGGCCCGCGGCATGGGCCCCGGGGAGCTGACGCGTGCGGCCGAGGTCATCGCGAAGGGGCTGACCGACATGCGGGGCACGACCGCCCCGCGCCTGCACCTGGAGCTCATGTGCTCGCGGGTGCTGCTGCCGGGCGCCGACGTCGACGCGCGGGGCATTCACGCGCGCCTCGACCGGCTGGAGCGGCGGCTGCTGATCCCCGGCGAGCAGGATGCGGCGGTTCCCGCTCTCTCGGACGCGCCGGGCTCTGCGCCCGCCACGCCGGGTGGGCGCGGGGCAGCCCCGAGCGCGCCGGGTTCGGCGGAGGGTCCGGCCGGGCGTGCGCCCGAGTCGGCGGGACGCCCGACCGAGCAGGCTGAGCGTGGCCCCGAGCCGGCCGGGCGCCGTCCGGCGCACGCCGGGCGCGGTTCCGAGCCGGCCGTCGGTGGTCCCGAGCAGGGGGGCCGCGGCGCCGAGCAGGCCAGGCGCGCCCCTGCGCAGGAGGAGCGTCCGCCCTCGGCCGCCGGGCCTGCGCCCGAGGCGTCCCCGACCGGGCCGCCGGCGTCGGGGGATTTGCAGACGGCGGACGTCCGGCGGCTGTGGCCGCAGGTGCTCGAGGCTGTCAAGACGAGGCGGCGGGTGACGTGGATCATCCTCAGTCAGAACGCGCAGGTGCACGAGTTCGCCGGGGGCGTCCTGACGCTCGCCGCGAACAACCCCGGCGCGCGGGAGAGCCTCACCCGCGGCGGCCACGAAGACGTGCTGCGCGAGGCCGTGCTCGAGGCGCTCGGCGCCGCGCCGCGCGTCGAGGTGATCGTGGCCGAGGGCGGCCCGACTCCGCCCCCGCCGGCCGCGTCCGGCCCGGCAGGGCCGCGGGGTGGGCAGGGTTCCTCCGGCGGCGGGCCGGCAGCCGGTGGGCAGGGTCCCTCCGGCGGACGCGGCGGCGGGCAGGGGCCCTCGGGTGCCCAGGGCGCCGGCGGTGGTCCGTCGCGTGGCACATCGGGCCCGGCCGGCGGCGACAACTCGGGCCCCCGGGGCCGACGATGGGAGGCGTCCGGGCATGGGGGCGGCGGCCAGCATCAGCAGAATCGTCAGGCCGGCCCCGCAGGGCCGCGCGACGGCGTCCGGGGTGGCTCGCAGCGGCCCGCCGACCCGCGCGCGCGGCGCGACTACCCGGCGACCCCCCCGACGCCGCCGCCCGAGGAGGATGAGGGTCCGCCCCCCGACTACGCCGCGGCCGCGCGGGGCAACATCCTGCCGACGCAACACACGCCGCCGCGGCGCGAGGAGGAGGCGGAACCTGACCGCCGCGACCGCGACCTCGACAACCCCGACATCGAGGTCGACGACCTGCTCCGCACGCAGTTGGGTGCCGAGCTGATCGCGGAAGACGACGGCTCGGGCCGCTGAGGTGTCCCCGGCCCGAGCGCAACCTCCGGGTCGGCGCTCGCCGAACCGCTGTGGCGTCCGGAACCGTCGGACGCCTCGCGTAGCATGGCGTGAGCCGCGCGCGAGCCCGCGCGAACCGACGAACCCGAACCCACGAAGGAGACCCCATGTCCATGCTTGGCGACGAGACCGGCGGCGGCTTCGACATGAACGCGCTGCTCCAGCAGGCCCAGGCGATGCAGGAGCAGTTCCAGCGTGCGCAAGACGATCTGGCGACCAAGGTCATCACCGGGTCGGCCGGCGGCGACCTCGTGACCGTCGAGATGTCCGGCACCGGCGAGCTGCAGAAGGTCGCGATCAAGCCCGAGGCGTGCGACCCCGACGACACCGAGTCGCTCGGCGACCTGATCGTCGCGGCCGTGCGCGACGCGAGCCACCGGGCGTCGGCGCTGGCGCAGTCCGTCATGCCGCAGATGCCCTTCTGACGAGCCCGCCCCCACCAGAACTCCGAGACAAGGAACGCCGTGTACGAAGGACCGATCCAGGACTTGATCGGCGAGTTGGGTCGGCTCCCCGGCGTGGGGCCGAAGAGTGCGCAGCGCATCGCGTTCCACATCCTCGCGACCGACAAGGCCGACGTGGAGCGGCTGGCCCAGGCGTTGCGCACCGTCGCGGAGCAGGTGAAGTTCTGCGCGATCTGTTTCAACATCTCCGAAGAGGAGACGTGCCGCGTCTGCCGCGACCCGCGCCGCGACCGCACGACGATCTGCGTGGTCGAAGAGCCGAAAGACGTGGGGGCCATCGAGCGCACGCGCGAGTTCCGCGGCCTGTACCACGTGCTCGGCGGCGCGATCAGCCCGATCGACCACGTCGGGCCGGGCGACCTCCACATCCGAGAACTGCTGACGCGGCTCGCCGACCAGAACGTCACCGAGGTGATCCTCGCGACCGACCCGAACCTCGAGGGGGAGGCGACGGCCACCTACATCGCCCGCCTGCTGGCGGACACCGACGTCACGCTGTCGCGGCTGGCGTCCGGGCTGCCGGTGGGCGGCGACCTCGAGTACGCCGACGAGGTCACCCTGGGCCGGGCCTTCTCCGGCAGGCGCCGCATCGGCGCTTGAGGCGTCCCGATTGGCCCGGTGCCCGGGCCGCGCGGGATGGGAGGATGGGTGCGTGACCACGCGCGCCCCGCACCGATTGGCCCGACTCCGTCTGATCGCCACCGACGTCGATGGAACTCTGCTCACCAGCGACCGCACGATCTCGCCCCGCACGCTCGCGGCGTTCGAGGCGGCCCACGACCGCGGCGTCCTGGTGATGCCGATCTCCGGACGCCAGCCGTTCTCGATCGACGAGATGGTCGCGGGCACCGTGCTGCAAGGCCCGGCCGTCGGGGCCAACGGGGCCGTCGGCTGCGACCTGCGCACCGACGAGGTCTACTTCGAAGACACCCTGCCCGTCGACGCCCAGACCGAACTCGTCCTGCGGATGCGCGAGGCCGTGCCCGGGACCCGGTGCGTGTCGGTGCGGAACGCCGGCCGCACCTTCGTGCCCGAGCACGGCTACGTCGGTCTCATGGATCCGGGCGATCACGGCCGCGCCGAACTGACGCTGCCCGAGTACGACCTGGCCGAGGTGCTGGCGCGTCCGTCGCTGAAGCTGATCTTGCGCCACGACACCGTGAGCGAGGACGCCCTCCTGGCCGTCGCACTCGAGCTCGCCGTCCCCGGGTGCCACGTGACGACGTCGGGCGCCCCGTTCGTCGAGGTGTCCGCCGAGGGCGTCACGAAGGAGTCGGGGCTGGAGCAGATGTGCGCCCGGTTCGGCATCGCCGCGTCCGAGGTGCTGGCGTTCGGCGACAACCGCAACGACGTCGAGATGCTGCGCTGGGTGGGCCACGGGGTCGCGATGGGCAACGGGCTGCCCGAGGCGCTGGAGGCGGCCGACGAGGTGACGGCCTCCCACGACGACGACGGCATCGCGCTCGTCATCGAGCGCGTGCTCGCCGAGCAGGACTGAACGAGCATCGAGCATTGATTTATCTTGTAGACGATTCGTGAAAGTGCTGCAACGATAGGCGGTGACGTTCGACCATCCTCAGGAGGACCCATGACCGTCGTCGGGTGCAATGTCGTGCCGTTCGCGTCGGGTGCCGCGCGGTGAGCGGCGAGGTGGACCGCCCCGGCGACGGCCGGGCGATCGTCGGGATCGTCGCGGTGGTCTACGGCCTGGGGGTCGCGTTCGGCGCGATGGTCTTCGGGGAGGCGTGGCCGTCCTGGTGGCTCATGGGCGGCGCGTTGGTCGTGGGACTCCTGTGGGTCGTTTTCATGGTCGTCCCGTGGGCGACCAGGCGCGGCCGCGCCCGCTGAGACGCTAGCCAGGGGACGCCGCCCCTAGCGGGGGCGGGGTGCGGCGTCGGCCTCGACGAGGCCTGCGTGCGGGGAACGCGCGATCACGTCCGTCGCGTGCGCGGCGGCGGCCACGCCGAGCCGCTCGGCCACCCGGTCGAAGGCCCGGCCGAGGTCGCCCGCGGGCCAGTCGTGGGGGAGCAGTTCGGCGGGGAGCGGTCCGTCCAGCAGCCGCAACGCGACCACCGGGCGGATGGCCGCGTGCAGCGTCCGGTAGGCGTCCGCGGGGGCGAGTCGCTCGAGGTCGCTCGTGAGCAGGTCGGCCGTCGCGGCGACGGCCGTCTCGTAGCGCGCTCGGATGGTGTCGAGATCCCAGCAGCGGGCCACCAGGCCGGACACCTGGTCCGGGTCAAGCGTCCACCAGCCGGTCGTCAGTTGGTTGGCCCCGGCGAGCGGTATCAGGGACGCCGCGGCGTCCGTCGGCCCGATGAGAATCCCGGGCCGCACCTGCCGGTAGCCCGCCCGGATCGCCGCGGTGCGCAGGTGGTCGCGCGCCAGCCGATCGTGTTCGGGGATGTCGTAGACGATCGTATGAAAGCGGCCGTCCCACGGGTCGCGGGGCGGCCTGCCGTCCCGGAACTCCTGGAATCGCTCCAACAGCGCGCCCGTCATCGCGTACCGCCCGACCCGTCCCGTGCGCTCCATGGTGAGGCCGCCCGCCTGGGTCATGCGGTGTAGCAGTGCCTTGGACGCCGGCACCGTCAGGCCCAGGTCGCCGACCAGCCGGGTGAGGATCGGGCCGGGCAAGACGGACGCCTCCGCCACCCCGAACGCGTACGGCACGGTGTCGAACGACGAGACGAACGCGTCGTCCGGCCGAAGGTGCATGGCCGCAGTGTACGAGCCTGCGAGACCCGCGGGGGTGAAGCCTCGGCCCACTAGAATCGCCCCCATGCATGCCGTCTACGTGTCTCAGGCGAGCCCCGACGATCCGCTCGCGGCGCTCGAGGTGGGGCCGCGTCCGAACCCCCAGGCCGGCGACGGCTTCTCGCGGGTGTGGGTGAAGGCCGCCTCCCTGAACCACCACGATGTGTGGTCGCTGCGCGGCGTCGGCCTGCCGCCGGAGCGGATGCCCATGATCCTCGGGACGGACGCGGCGGGCGTCACCGACGACGGCCGCGAGGTCGTCGTCCACAGCGTGATCTCCTCGCCTGAGTGGGAGGGTGACGAGACGCTCGATCCGAAGCGTTCGCTCTTGTCGGAGCGGCATCAGGGCGCGATGGCCGAGTACGTGGTCGTCCCCGAGCGGAACCTCGTGGCCAAGCCGCCCGAGCTGACGTTCGAGGAGGCGTCCTGCCTGCCCACCGCGTGGCTGACCGCCTACAGCATGCTCGGCAAGGCCGGGGTCGAGGCGGGGGACACGATCCTCGTGCAGGGGTGCTCGGGCGGCGTCGCTCAGGCCGCGATCGCGCTCGGCCGGGCGGCCGGACTGCGGGTCTGGGCAACCGGACGCACCGAGGCCAAGCGCTCCCTCGCCATCGATCTCGGCGCCGACGAGGTCTTCGAGCACGGCGCGCGGCTGCCCGAGCGGGTGGACGCCGTGATCGAGAGTGTCGGCGAGGCGACCTGGTCGCACTCGTTGAAGTCGCTGCGTCCGGGCGGGGCGGTGGTCGTGTGCGGCGCGACGTCCGGCCCGAATCCGCCCGCGGATCTCAGCCGCGTCTTTTTCCTGCAGCTCCGCATCCTCGGCTCGACGATGGGACGCCGCGATCAGCTCTACGAACTGCTGCGCGTCATGGTCGAGGGCGGCGTCCGCCCGCGGATCGACCGCGTCCTGTCGCTCCGGGACGCCCGCGAGGGCTTCGAGGCCGTGGTGCACGGCGA
>NZ_JBDHZL010000049.1:0-18540 GCF_039811905.1 Nigerium sp.
TGCTCGACGAGATCGGGTATCGGGCCGTCGTGTTCTGCTTCCCGCTGCTGACGGTCATGATCGGACTGGGCGCCGTGTGGGCCGACATCGCGTGGGGCCGCTACTGGAGCTGGGACCCGAAGGAGACGGCGTCCCTGGTGACCTGGCTGATCTACGGCGCCTACCTGCACGCGCGCGTGGTCGCCGACTGGCGTGGGCAGCGGTCCGCGTGGCTGCTCGTGGTTGGCTTCGGCGCGGTCGTGTTCACGTTCCTCGGCAACCACTTCTTCGGCGGCCTGCACTCCTACGGGTAGGCCGACGCGGTGAGCAGTCGTCCGGACGAGCGGAAACGCGACCAGCGAGGGAAACAGATGAAGGAATCGAGCACGCCGGCGAACGTCGTCGACGAGGAGGACGCCGACGCCCCCGGTGCCAAGAAGCGGAACTTCGGCACGTTCGCGATCCTGGGCGCCATCGCGCTGCTGATCATGGTGGGCGTCTACATGATCCAGAAGCCGGGGCAGCAGAACGCGCAAAGCGGCGCCGTCGCGAGCGTCCAGGTGAGCGCGGCCCCCGGGGCCAAGGCGCCCGCCGTGGGCGACGTCGCGCCCGGCTTCACCAGCACGACGCTCGACGGCAAGCGGGTGTCGCTGGCGGAGTTCAAGGGCAAGCCGGTGTGGCTGGCGTTCGGGGCGACGTGGTGCGCGCCCTGCCGCGTGGAGGCGCCCGACATCCAGGCCGCCTACGAGAAGAACAAGGCCAACGGGACGACGATCCTGGCCGTCTACCTCTCCGAGAGCCCCACGGCGGTGCGCGATTACACGTCTCGCGTCGGGCTCACGTACACGCACATCCCCGACCCGCAGACGACGATCGCGGGGGAGTACCAGGTGTCCGGCATCCCGGTGCACTACTTCATCGGGCGTGACGGCGTCGTGAAGAAGGTGCACGTCGGCATCCTGTCGCCCGCGCAGATCCAGGAGAACCTCGCGCTCATCCAGCAGTAACGCGGACGCCGCGCCGCCCAGGCGCGGCCCCGCGGGGGCGTCCCTTTGGTATCGGTGGGTTCGAAGACTGTGGTTTGCTCACGAGGTGTGAGCAAACCACGACGCTGGCCGTGGCGCCGTCGTAAGGGGCGCCGTGGGCGTCTCGGCGGCCCGCGTCAACGCCCCAACGGCTCGACCGTGCGCGCCCAGTCGACGAGTTGTTCCAGGGAGTCGAAGCGCCAGTCGTGCTCGATGGGGGCGTCCGGGAGGGTCGGGATGACGACGGTCGGGATGCCGGCGGCGATCAGGGCGTGCGCGCCGGGCGGGGAGTCTTCGACGCCGAGCGCCTGCGTCGGGTCGGCGCCCAGGCGGTGGCACACCTCGAGGTAGACGTCGGGCGCCGGCTTGGGCTGGGCGACCTCGTCGCCGGAGATCATGACGTCGGCGTACTGCGCGAGGCCGGCGCACTCGAGCTCGATGCGGAGGTTGTCGGGGCGGGCGTTCGAGCCGACGCCGCACGGGACGCGTCCGGCGAGGGCCTCGAGGACGTCGCGGGCCCCCGGCAGCGGGACCGTCTCGGTGCGAAGGCGGCGCTGAGCGATCGTGAGGAGCCGGCGTCCGAGTTCGTCGACGTCGTCGGTGCCGGCGACGCCCGCGAGGACGACGAGGCTGTCGTCCCAGGACGACCCGAGGAGCAGCTTGCGATGCTCGTGGTCGAGGCGGGCGCCGTAGCCGGCGATCACCTCGTGCTCGGACGCGGCCCAGATCGGTTCGGTGTCCACGAGGACCCCGTCGCAGTCGAAGACGACACAGCTGACCCGGGTGGGGAGATCGCGCATGCCCTCATCCTGTCAGGACGCCGCGCCCGCGGGCCAGCCGGCCCTCAGGGGGCGGGGGTCGGCGTCCCGGTGCGCAGCACGAAGTCGCGCAGGGAGTAGCCGGCGATGAGCTCGTCCCACCCCAGGTCGGGCTCGCGGACGACCGTGAGACCCAGCGGCAGCAGCCGCGTGAGCAGCATGTCGGTCTCCTGGATCGCCAGGGAGTTGCCGGGGCACTTGTGGGGGCCGTCGCCGAAGCTCATGACCTCTTCGCCGATGCCGCGCGGCAGGTCGCGGCCCGGACGCAGGGCGAGCGGGGCGTCCCCCACCGTGCGCTCGTCGGCGTTGGCCTGCCGGACGAACAGGTCGATGAGCTCGCCGGCGGCGATCGTGTGGGTCTGGCCGGCGTCCGTGACCTCGAGGGGACGCGTCGCGCGACGGTACAGGTGCCCGACGATGGGCTCCAGCCGCAGGATCTCGTGGAGGATCAGGTAGCGCTCGCGCTCCTCGCCCGCGAGGTAGCGGGCGCGCAGGGCGTCGTCGTCGAGCAGGTGCCAGGTGGCCATCGAGATGAACTCGCGCGTCGTCACCATGCCGGCGGCCCCGTAGGTGACGCACTCGATGAGGATCTCGCGGTCGGTGTAGCCCTGGTCGATCAGGTGGCTGATGACGTCTTCCTGCGCCTCGGCCTTGCGGGCGCGGATGGCCGGGCGCACGTCGAAGAGGTAGAAGGTGGCCATCGGCAGGTTGCCGGTGATGACGGCGCGGAGCTTCTCGAAGCGGTTGCGGCCGCCGTCGGCCTGGGTCGCGTCGAAGGACGGCTGGTCGAAGAACCGCTCCAGCCGCCGGCTCATCGGGCGGATCGGGGAGTCGGTGAGCCCGATCACCTGCGCGGCGACCTCGACGGAGTAGCGCAGGGAGAGCTGGTCGAGCCGGAACGTGTCGGACGCCGTCGCCTCGGCGACCAGTTCGTCGGCGAAGGTCTCCATGAGGTCGCGGTACTTGGTGGAGACGGTCTTGGGGGCGAAGTAGCGGGCGGTCATCGAGCGCTGCTGGCGGTGGGGCTCGCCGTCCATGAACAGGATCGGACGCCTCTTCATCGCCTTCTCGGGGATGGTTTCGGACGCGAACCCGGCCTGGGTGGTCGCGTCGCGTTCACGGAGCACCTGGCGGACGGCCTCGGTGGAGCGGAGGCGCCAGACGCCGTCGTCGTCGCGCTCGACGGCGGGGCGGTTGGCCTCGCCCGGACGAACGGACCTGCGGTCGTTGTCGATCGTCATGTTCGCAGGCTACTGCCCGCGGGTGTTACAGGCTGGGGTTGCGCCATTCCCACAAGGTGCCCGGACGCCCGCGGCCCAGCACGACCTTCTTGTGGCTCACGCCGAGTCCTTTCACCGAAGCCAGGCGACGGTTCAGGTTGCCGCGGTCGGGGGAGGAGCCGGTCAGCGAGCGCGTGATCGCGACGGCCGCCGAGACCGGGAAGGCCGGACCCGTCAGCGCCTGGGTGAACGGGATGTTGCGCCACAGGCGCTCGACGAGCAGCGGCCGGCACTCGGCGACGATGCGGTTGTGGTCGAACGCGAGCTGGGGCACCTCGTCCAGCGGGAACCACTGGGCGTGCCCTTCGCCGTCGCCGACGCCCCACATGGCGATCGACAGGGTGAAGCCGCGCGGATCGCGCGTCGGCTCGTCGAAGACGGTGAGCTGCCCGTGCGCGCGCAGTTCGCAGCCGAGCTTGGCGGCGACGGCGCGCTCGGCGGCGTCCGCGAGGCGCTCGCCCTCCCACAGGACGACGCCCGGCAGCGCGAGCTGGTTGATGTAGGGCTCCGACGCCCGCGGGGCGACGCCGACCTCCACATGGCGGGACGCGGAGTTGTACCGGAGCGTCAGCACGTCGACAGAGACCTTGGAACTGACCGGACCATTCATCGAACGTCTCCAGGATCGGGAACCCCGCCAGGATACCTAGATATTGGTGGGTTCAACAATATTCGCCGGGGTGAGGTGACCCCGGTGTCGGCTCCCCGTCCCCGATCCTGGGGACAACCCTGTTAATCCTGTGGATAACCTTCGCGGGCGACCGGGACGGGCGAATCGGGCTGAGGTTCTGAGATTCCGCAGAAACTGTCGGGACGCCGGCGGGCGTGTCGGGGCGTCCATGACGACGTTCTGGAAACCGCCGGAAAAGATGGCGACAGTCGGTGATTATGCGCATGTTTTTCGGCGTCGCCAGCCCGAAATTCGGGGACAAGAAGTTTTCCACAGATTTCTTGGACCCCCTTTCGGAGGGAGGAAGAACGCCTACATTCATCGACACCCCGCTGAACGTATGAGAAATGGCTGTTGGTTAGGACTTTCGCATGGTTTCACCCCCTGTGGCGCCGGCCCCGCGGCGCGTGCGCGTTCGTCGGAATCCTCGGTGGCTCGCCGTCGGGATTCTGCTGATGGCGCTCGGCGGCCTGGCGTCCGCGTTCCTGTTCATGGCGGCCGCCCAGAACCAACCGGCGTTGAAGGTGAATCGCACGATCTATCGGGGCGAACAGATCAAGGCGTCCGATGTGAGCGTGGTGAGTGTGGGGCGGCTCACCGATGTGCGGGTGATCCCGGGCGACCAGGTGAATGCGGTGGCGAACCGGACTGCGGTGACGGACATTCCGTCGGGTTCGCTGCTGGTCGAAGGGGCGATCGGCGAGGCCGATCTCGCTCCGGGGCTTTCTCGGGTCGGGCTTCGGCTGGCCGACGGCCGGCTGCCGACCAACGGTATGCCGCCGGGCACGCAGGTGCTGCTGGTCGCGACGCCCGACAAGGGGTCGACGTCCGGGTCGCTGCCGGCGTCGGTTCCGGCGACGCTGACGAACGCGCCGACCGTGCAGGCCGACGGCAGCCATGTGGTGGACGTGAACGTTCCGGCGGAGAAGGCGGAGGAGGTCGCGCGGCTGGCTGCGGCCGAGCGCATCGTCGTCGTGAGGCGTGGGCAGGCGGGCCGATGAACGTCGTCGTGGTGTGCAGCGCGAGCGGGTCGCCGGGGGCGTCGGTGACGGCCCTCGGGCTGGCCCTGACGTGGCCGCGCGACGTGCTGCTCGTGGACGCCGACCGGACGCCGTCGCAGTCGATCCTCGCCGGCTACCTGCGCGGGGACGTAGCCCAGGGCCGCGGACTGCCGGGGCTGTTGCAGGCGCACCGCGAGCGGCGTGAGCTCATCGACGCGCTGGAGGAGCAGGCGGTGCCGCTGCCCGAGCCGCCGGCGAGGGGGCGTCCGGCGGAGGGTGAGAAGCCCGTGACGAGGGGGTTCGTGCCGGGGTTCGTCCGGTTGGGCACGATCGACTTGTTCAACCGCGTGTGGCGCGACCTGGCGCTGACCCTCGCCGCGGTTCACCCCGACGTGATCGTGGACGCCGGGCGGCTCGGCGTCGCCGGCCTGCAGCCCGATCTGGCGGAGGTCGCCGACCGGGTGCTGCTGACGTGCCGGTCGTCGCTGCCGTCGCTGGCGGGCGTCCGGATGTACCTGGGGCCGCTGGCCGAGCTGGTGCCCGACGATCGGCTCGGGTTGCTGATGATCGGGCCGGGTCGCCCGTACCCGGCCAAGGAGGTCGCCGAGCAGTTCGGGGTGCCGGTCGCCGCGACGATCCCGTGGGAGCCGCGCGGCGCCGACGACCTGGCCAACGGCAACCCGCTCGGGCCGCGGTGGCGCGGGCAGCGGCTGGCGTCCTCGTACGCGGAGGCGGGGCGGGCGCTGGTGAGCCAGGCGGACGCCCGCCGTGCCGGCGAGCCGGTGGGTGCGGGGGTGGACGCGTGAAGCTGTCGGAGGTGCCCCTGTTCCAGTCCGCGTCGGGGCTGGCGGTCACTCGCGCGGAGGCGGCGGCGTCCCCGGCGACCGAGCGGCTGGTCGAGCGGTCGGAGGTCGAGTGGCCGCTGGTCGTGCTGCTGCGCCGGAAGGCGTCCGAGGAGATCACGCGGGAGGTGGAGGCGTTCGCCGAGCGCTCGGGTCGCGCGATGCCCGAGACCGACCGCCGGCTGCTGGCGCGGTCGGTGCTGCGGCGGGTCGTCCGGGGGTACGCGGAGGAGCAGAGCAACCTCGGCGAGCAGCTTTGGTCGATGGAGACCGAGCGGGCGTACGCGGCGGCCCTGGAGAACGCGATCTTCGGCTACGGGCGGATGCAGCCGCTCTTCGAGATCCCCGGCGCGGAGAACATCGAGATCCACGGCGCCGACTCGGTGATGGTGCAGTTCGGCGACGGCCGGCGCGAAGAGCACCCGCCGGTGGCCGACTCCGACGAGGAGCTCGTGGAGGCGGTGCGGTTCCTCGGCGAATCGGTCACGCCGACCCGCCCCTTCGACGACGCGCACCCGACGATGACGCTGGCGCTGGGCGACCAGTTCCGGCTGCACGCCATCGGGTTCGGGCTGTCGTACAGGCCGTCGGTGACGATCAGGCAGCACGTGCTGACCCGGGTCGACCTGCCCGAGCTCGTCGACGGCGGCATGATGCCCGACGAGCTCGGACGCCTGCTGCACGCCGCGATCCTGGCCCGCAAGTCGGTCGTCATCTCCGGCGACCAGGGTGCCGGCAAGACGACGCTGCTTCGCGCCCTCATCGCATCGATCCCGCACACCGAGCGGTTCGGCACCCTCGAGACCGACTACGAACTCCTCACCCACCTGCAGCCGCACCGGCGCAACATGCTCGCCTTGCAGGCGCGCATCGGCATGGGGGAGCGGCAGGACGGGCGCGCGGTCGGGGAGTTCACGGTCGCCGACCTGATTCCCGAAGCGCTGCGGCAGAACCTGTCCCGCATCGTGGTGGGCGAGGTCCGCGGGGTGGAGGCCGGGGCCATGTTCGAGGCGATGCAGGCGGGCGCGGGCACGTTGTCCACAACCCACAGCCATGACGCGGCGTCCACGATGGATCGTCTGGCAGCCCGGGTGGCGCAGAGCGGCGTCCTCACGATGGACGAGGCGTTCCGTCAGATCGCCCACCACATCCACCTGCTCGTGCACGTCACCCTCCTCGACGACACGTGGCGCGGGGGCACCCGGACGCGGCTGGTGGCCGAGGTCCGCCGGCTCACCGGGGCCATCGAGGGCAACCGGCCCGTCACCCACCTCATCTACCGTGCGGCTACGGAGAACGCCCCCGAGGAGTTCCACCCCGAGCCGGCCTTCCTGGCCGAACTCGAGCCCTACCTGGCGACCTGGAGGGCGACATGAGCCCGGTGCTCGCGGCCGCCGCGGCCATGGTCACGATCGGCGGGCTGCTGCTCGCCGTCGCGGCCTGGCGCGGGGAGATCCCGCAGCGGTCGTCCACACGATCCACAGGCCTGTGGACAAAGGCTGTGGATCAGTACCGCAAACTGACCAGGAGACAGGTCGCGCTCGGGGTGCTGGGCCTCGCCGCCGGGGCGTTCCTGGCCGCGGTGACCGGCTGGCCGATCATGCTGCCCGTCGGCGTCGCGGCGGTCGTCGGGCTGCCCGTGCTGCTCAGCGAGCCTCCGCAGACCGAGCTCCGCCTGCTGGAGGCCCTCGACCGGTGGGTCCGGGTGATGCTCGGCGTGATGTCGACCGGCAAGTCGATCACGGACGCCCTGCGCCTCTCCGTCCGGCAAGCCCCCACCCCGCTCGCCGCGCCGCTCGCGCGGGTCGTGCGCCGGCTGGACGACCGCTGGCCGCCCGCGCAGGCCCTGCTCGCGATGGCCGACGAACTCGACAGCGCGGACGCCGACGCCGTCCTCGCGGCGCTCATGCTCTCCATCCAACGCGGGGGCAGCGGGGCGTCCGGCACGCT
This sequence comes from Nigerium sp., assembly GCF_039811905.1. Classification (NCBI taxonomy): domain Bacteria; kingdom Bacillati; phylum Actinomycetota; class Actinomycetes; order Propionibacteriales; family Propionibacteriaceae; genus Nigerium; species Nigerium sp. The sequence continues at coordinate 7,566 of NZ_JBDHZL010000049.1, forward strand.
GCACGCCCTCGCCGACACGCTGCAGGCCCGCCTCCGCGCGCTCCGCGAGATCGAGGCCGAGCGCTCGAAACCGCGGGCGGTCGTCCGGCAGGTCACGATCATCACGGCCGTCGTGCTGGGCGGTGGGTTGCTCATCGCCCGCGACTTCTTCGCCCCCTACGGCTCGCCGGTCGGGCAGGCGATCCTCGTGACGCTGCTGGCCGTGTACGCAGCCTCCTTGGCGATGCTGCGGCGCATGACCCTGCCGCGCCGCCGCGAGCGGATCCTGAGGTCGGCGTCGTGACCGGCCTGCTCGTCCTCGTGCCCGGGGTCGCCTTCGCGGCCGGGCTCTGCCTGCTCATCGGGGCGTTCCGGCCCCAGCACGTCCGCCTCGACGACGCGCTGGCCGCCCTCGCCGACGCCGGCGACCCGGCGCCGGCGGCGTCCCAGGAGGTGCCGCGCGGCGAACGTGTGGGCGCCTGGTGGGTGCGCCGGCGCGGCTCCGCGGTGAGCGCGGGGCTGCGCAGGCGTCTCCAACTGCAGGGCCGCAGCGTCGAGCGGTTCTACTCCGACAAGCTCGTGGGCGCGTTCGTCGGCTTCGTCGCGCCGATCGCGCTCGGAACCCTGGTGGGGCTCGTGGCCCATGTGGACGCCGTCGTTCCGCTGGTCGCGTCGGTCGCCGGCGGGCTGCTGGGGTTCTTCGCGCCCGACCTGAGGCTGCGGCGCGATGCGGGCGACATCACCGCGGACGCCACGGAGGCGCTCCTGACGTACTTCGACCTCGTCACGCTCGAGCGGCTGGCGAACCAGTCGGCGACGCAGTCGCTGCACGCGGCCGCCGGGCTCAGCGACGCGGCGGTCTTCGCGACGATCCGAGGCGCGCTCGACCGCGCGCGACTCGAGCAGCGGATGCCGTACGCCGAACTCAAAGACGTCGGCCAGTCGCTCGCCCTTCCGGCGCTGGTCGACCTCGCGGACGTGATGCGCCTCGACGAGGCCGGCGCGTCCCTGTCGCAGACCCTGCGAGCCCGCGTCGCCGAGCTGCGGGACGCCCACCTCACCGCGATGAAGATGGCCGCGAACGAGACCTCGGAGCGGATGACCGTCTGGATGGTCCTGCCGAGCCTCGTCTTCGGGCTGATCTTTCTCGCGCCGCCCCTGCTGAAGCTGATCGGATCATGACGGATGAAGGAGAACAACCATGCACCGACTACTGCATTTGATCGTGGGAGTGCTCGTCACCCCGCCCAAGCGCGACGAGCGCGGCCTGTCCCAGTCGACGGAGAACGTCATGCTGCTCACCGGCGCCCTCATCGTCGCCGGGCTGGTCGTGACGGCCGTCGTGAACTTCATTCACGGCAGCCTGTCGCTCACGCTGCCCGCGATGCGGTGACCGGACGCCCGCCGTCCGGCGAGCGGGGGTTCAGCTCGTCGCTGGAGTGGGCGATGCTGATGCCCGTCGTCCTCGCGCTGGTGTTCATCATCATCCAGGTCGGGCTGATGGCGCACGGCCGCACGGTCGCGTTCAACGCCGCCGCCGCGGCGGCCGAGGAGGCGAGCGTGGTGCGTGCGAGCCCGGCGGCCGGCACGGCGGTCGCGCAGCGGCTTGCCGCGCAGGGCGGCCTCGTCGACGTCCAGGTGAGCATCTCCGGGGGCGCCTCCGCCGTGACGGCGCGGGTGACGGGTCGCGTTCCGTCGCTGATCGACCACGGGCACGCGCAGATCTCCGAGCAGGTGACGCGTCCGCGCGAACGGCTGACCCGGCCATGAGCGGCGACGAGCGGGGCATGTCGCCGGCGCTGGAGCTGACCGTGCTCCTGCCCGCCCTGGTGATGCTCATCATGCTCGTCGTCGGGGCGTCGCGCATCTGGTGGGCGCAGTGGAGCGTCCGGGCGGCCGCCGACTCGGCGGCACGGCAGGCGTCCATCTCGAGAACGGCCGGCGAGGCCGTGACCAGCGCGGAGGCGCTGGTGCGGGGCGACGCGGCGTCCTCGGGGCTGCGGTGCTCCGACGGGCTGACCGTCACCGTGGACGCCGCCGGCTTCGGCGTCCCGGTGGGGCAGCCGGCGTCCGTGGGGGCGACGGTGAGGTGCGGCGTCGCGCTGTCGGATCTGTTCCTGCCGGGGTGGCCCGGCACGTACCGGGCGGAGGCGTCCGCGCGCTCCACCCTCGACCGCTATCGCGGGAGGCGATGATGGCTCTGCTGCGTCGGATCGGCTCGTTCCTGGCACTGGCCGCCCTGCTCATCGGCGCTCCCGCCGCGCTGGTGCGGCTCGGCTTCTACGACTGGGGGCGAGTGAGCCTGTGGTCGACGGCGGACGTCCGGGTGCTGCTCGGCGTCCTGACCGTCGTCGGGTGGGCGGCGTGGGCCGCGTTCACGGCGTCGGTGGTGGCGGAGGCGGCGCGGTTCGCGACGTCCGGACGCCTGCGGCCCCGGCTGCCCGGGCTGCGCGCGCCCCAGGCGCTCGCGGGGCTGCTGCTGGCCGGGATGCTGGCGTCCGGGCCGGCGTCGGCGAACGTGGCCCAGGCGCTGCCGGCGGCCGGTGCGGGCGATGCGTCCCCGGGCGGCGTGGTGGGCGGCCGTCCGGGTGGAGAGCCCGCGGGGACGCCCACGAGCGTGGAATCGGGGGCGACGGCCGATGCGGACGCGCTGTTGGTGGACGTGGAGGAGCCCGGCGGGGCAGCCGGCATGGCCGCGGGTGAGGCGCCGGAGGCGTCCCTGGTGCACGTGGTGGACGCCGGCGACGACCTGTGGACCCTCGCCGAGCGCTACTACGGGTCGGGGCAGGAGTGGGCGCGGATCGTCCGGGCGAACCCCGACGTGCTGGCGGAGCCGACGGCGGAGTTGCCCGTCGGCGTCCCGCTGGCGATCGCGGACCCGGTGGAGCACTACGTCGTTCGCAAGGGCGACAGGCTGCGCACGATCGCCGCGCGCGTGCTCGGCGACGAGGCGCGCTGGCCCGAGCTGCGGCGGCTCAACAGCGAGTTGATCTCCGACCCCGACCACATCGAGGTCGGCTGGGTGCTGCGCGTGCCGGCGGGGGAGTTGGCCCGCTCGGGTGGGTCGGCGCGCTCGGGTGGGTCGACGCGGACGCCGAAGGACGCCCGGCCGGCCCCGGCCCCCGCACCGACCCCCACGGCCTCGACGCCCACCCAGCCTCCCGCGCCCGCCGCGCCGGTCGAAGCGGCGACGCCCGACGGCGCCGCACCGACCCCGCTCGGCGACGATCGACGGGCGGAGGGGACGGCCGACCCTCAGAACGATCCTCAGGGGGACCGCCAGAATGCCCCGGCTCCCGCGGGCGCCGACCCGGCCCTCGTCGCCGGCGTCGTCGGGGGCCTGGGGGCGCTCGCCGCCGGGGGCGTCGTGGCCGCGCTGGCGCGCCGACGCCTCGCGACCGCGCGGGCGCGCGGGTTGGGACGCCGCACGGCCGAGGTGTCCGACGAGCTGCGCCGCTTTGAGACGGCGCTCGGGCTGAGGTCGTCCGGGGTGGTCCTGACGCGGGGGTCCGCGCCGCGGCGAGCCCTCGACGAATCGCCCCGGGCTATCGACCAACCGTCCCGAGCCATGAACCAACCGTCCCCAGCCGCGGACGAGTCCGCCGAGACGGCCGAGCGGACGCACCCCGTCGCCGGGCCGGCCCGCGGCGTCCTCGGCCAGCCATCGGAGCCGGCCGCATCCCCGGGGCGGCAGGCGTCCGCCGACACCCTCGACCCGGACGCCGTCGCCACGGCCGTCGCTGCGGCGCTGGGCGAGGCGGCGTCCCGGGGCCGGAACCGCCGGGCGACCCAGCCGGCCGGCGCGACGCGTCCCACCGGCCGCGCCGCCCCCGACGCATCCCTCGATCGCACGGCGCTGATCGCGCGGGTGATGCGCATCCTCGCCGCCGACTGGTGGGCCCGCCGTCGTCCCGCGCCGACGCTGGAGCTCGCGGTCGTGGACGACGCCGGCATCACGTTCTCGTTCGCCGACCCCCCGGACGCCGCCCCCGCCGGGCTGACGCACGACGCCGGACGCATCCGCGCCTCCTGGGACGCCCTGGCCACCCTGCCGGACGCGCGCCACCCCGTCGCCTACCCGGCGCTCGTCACGCTCGGCGCCGACGACGACGGACGCCTCGTCATGGTCGACCTGTGCGCGGCCGGCGTTCTGGGCGTGCGGGGGGCGTCCGCGGAGGCGATCTCGGCGATGCTGGTCGAGCTCACCTGCTCGCCGTGGTCCGACGAGCTGTCGGTGCGGGCGGTGACGCCCGACGACCGGTTCGTCCGGGCGGCGGCGGTGGAGGAGGTCCGCTGCCTGCCCGACGTGGCGTCCGGCCTGCGTGAGGTCGAGCGGCAGGCGGCGCAGCGCCGCGGCCTGCTCGAGTTGTGCGGCGACGCCTACGATGTGCTGCGCCTCGACCCCGACCGCGCGGACGCCTGGGCCCCCTGGGTCGCCGTCTTCGAGCGCCCAGTCACGGCCGAGCAACTGGCGCGGCTGGAGCAGGCCGCCGAGGCCGAGCGCCTGGGCCTCGCGGTCGTCGTCGGCGTCACGGACGACCAGGCCATCGGGGCGGGCGCCTGGTCGGTGAGCGACGACGAGCGGCCGGTCGGCGTCCTCGAACCCGAGGGCCTGACGCTCGCGGCCCAGACCATCCCGCGGCACGCGCTCGAAGCCGTCGCCGACCTGTACGAGCGCGCGGACGCCGTCGACGAGCGCCCCGCCCCCTGGTGGAAGGAGCAGCCCGATGCGGCCCCCACAAGCCCCCCGGCCACGACCAACCCCGACGACGTGAAGGTCGTCACCCTGCGCCCCGCCCGGGCGGCGACCGGGCCGAGGCTGCGGCTGTTCGGGCCGGTCCGGCTTGAGGGCGCCCGCGGGGAAGCACCCTCCCGCGCCGCCGGACGCTGCCTCGAATATTGCGCCTGGCTGCTCACCCACCCGGGCAGCACATCGCTGGACATGTCTCGCGGCCTGTTCATCGCTGACGGCACCCGGCGGTCCAACCTGTCGCGGTTGCGTACCTGGCTCGGGGCGTCGCCCGCAGGCGAGCCGTACCTTCCCGAGGCCCACTCCGGGCGCATCGCCCTCCACCCTGCCGTCTCCTCCGACTGGGCCGAGCTCCAGGCCCTCGTCGCGCGGGGCGTCAACCATGCCGGCGTCGAGCGGCTTCGCGCCGCGCTCGACCTGGTCGAGGGCGCGCCCCTCGCGGACGCCGCCCCCGGTCAGTGGGCGTGGGCCGAGGGCCTGCGCACCGAGATGGCGGCCCTGGTGAGGGACGCCGGGGTCGTCCTCGCCCGCGCGGCCCTGCTCCGGCAGGACGCCGCCCTCGCCCGCCGGGCCTGCGAGCGGGCGCTCGCCGCGGCCCCCGACGACGAGTTGCTGCTGGCCGAACTCATGCGCGCGGCGTCCGCGCTCGGGGACGCCGACGGCGTCCGGTCCGCGGGGCGCCGGTTGGCGTCCCTGGCCGACGACGGTCACGAGCTACGTCCCGAGACCGTCGCCCTGAGTCAGGAGCTGCTCGAAGGACGCCGGCGCACCCGCCGCGCGTGAGGGCCGCGGCGTCCCAGGCGACGGTCGTCACCACGCTCGCGGAGGGCCGGAGCGATCGCGCGCGATAGCCTGCGGCGTCCATCGGGCGATGCGAAGATGAGCACGGCGAAATTGATCGAGGGAGACACGATGGCCGAGTTCTTGTACGAAGACATGTTGCCCCACGGCAAAGATGAAACCCCCTACCGGCTGGTGACCACCGAGGGCATCGAGACGGTCGAAGGCCCCGACGGCATCACGTTTCTGAAGGTCGCCCCCTCCACGCTGGAGGCGCTGGCGGCGGAGGCGTTCCACGACATCGCGTTCTACCTACGTCCGGCGCACCTGAAGCAGGTGCGGAAGATTCTGGACGATCCGGAGGCGTCCGCGAACGACAAGTTCGTCGCGCTCGACCTGCTGAAGAACGCGAACATCGCGGCGGGGGGCGTCCTGCCGATGTGTCAGGACACCGGAACGGCCATCATCAAGGGCGAACGCGGGCAGCATGTGCTGACGGAGGGCACCGACGAGCGCCCGCTCGCGCACGGCGTGTACGACGCGTACACGAAGCTGAACCTGCGCTACAGCCAGAACGCCCCGCTGACGATGTGGGACGAGAAGAACACCGGCACGAACCTGCCCGCCCAGATCGAGCTCTACGCCAACACCGAGCCCGGCCACGAGGCCGAATACAGCTTCCTGTTCATGGCCAAGGGTGGCGGCTCGGCGAACAAGAGCTACCTGTTCCAGGAGACGAAGGCGATCCTCAACCCGGATTCCATGATGAAGTTCCTGGACGAGAAGATCCGCAGCCTCGGCACCGCCGCCTGCCCGCCGTACCACCTCGCGATCGTGATCGGCGGCACGTCGGCGGAGTTCGCGCTGAAGAACGCGAAGTATGCGTCCGCGAAGTACCTCGACACCTTGCCGACGCAGGGTTCGCCGGCCGGGCACGGCTTCCGCGACCTCGAGATGGAGGAGAAGGTGCTCCAGCTCACCCGCGACATGGGCATCGGTGCCCAGTTCGGCGGCAAGTACTTCTGCCACGACGTCCGGGTGGTGCGGCTGCCGCGGCACGGGGCGTCCCTGCCGGTCGCGATCGCGGTCTCGTGCTCCGCCGACCGTCAGTGCCGCGCGAAGATCACCGCCGAGGGCGCGTTCATCGAGCAGCTCGAGCACAACCCCGGCCAGTTCCTGCCCGACACCACGGACGAGGATCTCGACGCCGACAGCCACGGCGTCGCGACCACGGGGAACGGCGGCGTCGTCGAGATCGACCTGAACCAGCCGATGAGCGACATCCTGGCCGAGCTGACGAAATACCCGGTGAAGACGCGGCTGTCGCTCAGCGGGCCGCTCATTGTCGCGCGCGACATCGCGCACGCGAAGATCCGCGAGCGTTTGGACGCCGGCGAAGAGATGCCGCAGTACCTCAAGGACCACCCGGTCTACTACGCCGGGCCCGCGAAGACGCCCGAGGGCATGCCGTCCGGGTCGTTCGGCCCCACGACGGCCGGCCGCATGGACGCCTACGTCGACCGCTTCCAGAGCGTCGGCGGCTCGATGGTGATGCTCGCCAAGGGCAACCGGTCGCAGCAGGTCACGGACGCCTGCGCCGCCCACGGCGGCTTCTACCTCGGCTCCATCGGTGGCCCGGCTGCGCGGCTGGCGCAGGATTGCATCAAGAAGGTCGAGGTGCTCGAGTACCCCGAGCTGGGCATGGAGGCGGTGTGGAAGATCGAAGTTCAGGACTTCCCGGCCTTCATCGTCGTCGACGACAAGGGCAACGACTTCTTCTCCGAGTTCAAGCCCGTGGTGCTGCAGGTGCAGAAGAAGGGCTGACCGCTCGCGCCGGCGCCGTGCCGAGCTGGTGCCCGGCACGGCGCGGGGACGCCGCTCACGTCGGCGCGGAGCGGGCCCACCTCGCAGACCAGAACCTCACCTCGCAGACGAAAACCGACTGTGCGCGTGTTGTGGCACGCGCGAGGTCGGGAAACGTCGTCGACGTGGGATGAATGTCTGCGAGGTGCCCTGGGCGCGCAGGTTCACATCCCCTGGGCCCGCAGGTTCACACACGCACCCCACGCTGATCACAGGTCGCGCACAGGTTCGCGCCCGAGCCTGGGATCATGACAGCGACACTCCCAGACTCCACGCGGGCGCTCACCACGCCCACGCAGGACCCAGAGCCCGACACCCGGAGCCTCCCGCCGGTGATCACCGCGCCCCTGCCGCCTGCCGCGTCGATCCCGACGGTGTCATCCTCCGGGTCGTCGGCGTCCGCGCGGCAGACCGCACCCGCGGCGTCCGGACGAACCGCCTACCGCGCCCAGGGACGCCGGCGTGCTCTGGCGAAGGACGCCCTGACCGTCCTCGCGGTCGTGTCGTTCGCGCTGCCGCTCTCGTTCTTCCTCGCCGACGGCGGCTTCGCCCAACTGACCAGCGGGGTCGCCGGCTTCTACACCGGGCTCGGCATCGTCGCCGGGCTGGTCGCGACGGCGTCCATGGTGCTGATGCTGCTGCTGGCCGCACGCATCCCGGCCATCGACCGCGCGTTCGGCCAGGACCGCGCGGTCAAGCTGCACGCCGACCTCGGCCAGTGGACGTTCGGCGGCCTCCTGATGCACGGCGCCCTCCTGATGATCGGGTACGGCCTGTCCGACGGTCAGAGCCCGGTCGCCGAGTTCTTCGACCTGTTCGGCGGGACGCCCGACTTCGCGCTCGCGGTGGCGTCCGTCGTCGTCCTGACGGCCGTGGCCGTGTCGTCCGTCGTCGCCGTCAAGGCGAAGCTGCCGCACGAGGTGTGGCACGGCATCCACCTGCTGTCGTACGCGGCGGTCGCCCTGGCGATCCCGCACCAGTTCTCCATGGGTGGGCTCTTCGAGTCGGGCCCGGCGCGCGTCTACTGGGCCGCGATGTTCGTCGCGACCGGGTTCGCGCTGCTCACCTGGCGGATCTTCCTGCCGCTCTTCTCCAGCCTCGAGCACCAGCTCGTGGTCACCCACGTGACCCGCGAGGCCCCCGACGTCGTCAGCATCGAGATGACCGGACGCCGCCTCGCCGGCCTCTCCATCGACGCCGGCCAGTACTTCCACTGGCGGTTCCTGGCCCGCCGGTTGTGGTGGCACCAGCACCCGTTCTCGGTGTCCGCGCGCCCGGCCGGCAACACCCTGCGCATCACGGTGTGCAACCTCGGCAACGGCACGGCCGCCCTCATGAACGTGCGCGTCGGCACCCGCGTCTTCTTCGAAGGGCCCTACGGCCTCTTCTCCGACCGCTCCCGGACGGCCGACGACGTCGTCATGGTGGGCGTCGGCATCGGCATCGCGCCCGTGCGCGCCCTGCTCGAGGAGACCGAGTTCGCGCCCGGCCGCGCCACCGTCGTGCTGCGCGCCTCCGCCGACGAGGAGCTGTACCTCTGCCGCGAGATCGAAGCGCTCTGCCGCACCAAGGGTGCGCGGCTCGTCGTGCTCACCGGGCACCGCGGCCGGGACGCCGCCGGCCACGACCTCTGGACGCCCGCCGGCTACGAGCAGGTCCGCCTCGGCGACCTCGCGCCCGACATCGCCCGGGCGGACGTCTATATCTGCGGCCCCCAGGGTGCCGCCGACCTGATCATCGCGGACGCCCGCGCCGCCGGCGTCCCGGCCGACCGCATCCATCAAGAGCGGTTCGCGTGGTGAGCGCCCGAGCGATCGTCGCGTCCGCCGTCGCCGCGCTCGGCGTCCTCGGGCTCGGCTGGCAAGCCGGAACCGCGAACGGCCGGGCCGATGCGCCCGGGCAGCAGGCGTCCGGGGGAGTGGGGACGTCCGAGACCGCACCGACGCCCGGCCAGCGAAACTCCTCGACCGGCGGGACGGGCGGCTCGTCGGTGTCCGACTCCGCCGACCAGAACGCGGACGCCGACCAGAACGCGGACGCCGACCAGAACGCGGACGCCGACCAGAACGCGGACGAGGAGACCTCGGACCAGCAGGCCACCGACGAGGAGGCGGACGACACCGAGGGTCAGGGCCGGCATCGGGGTCCCCGCGGCCACGGCCCCTGGGACGAAGACGGCCCCGGCGGGGGTGCCGGTGAGGGGCCGTCCGGTTCGTCTGGTTCGTCTGGCTCGGGGGGATCGTCTGGTTCGTCCGGCACGGACGCCGGGTCCGGTTCCGGCTCGAGCGAACGCTCGGGTTCCACCAGCGGCTCGACGGGGCTCACGGTCCCGGCGAACGCGTCGGGCACGTTCACCGGCACGACCGAAACCCACCGCTACGGTTCCGTCCGGGTGACGGTCACGCTCGCGAACGGGACGATCACGAAACTGTCGGAGACCGTCCAAAGCGACGGCGACCATCACTCCGAGCGCATCAACGCTGATGCCGTAGTACCCACCCTCAAGCAGGCGATTCTGGCGGCCAACGGCAAAGATGTCAGCGCGATCAGCGGCGCGACCTACACCACGGACGCCTACCTCCAGTCGCTGCAATCGGCGCTCGATCAGGCGACATAGGCGCGCTCCTTCGCCGTAGAAGTGGGCAGGTGACCCTCTTGGAGACATACTGTCGCCATGAGCGGTGTTGTCCTACGCGCGACCCGGTCGCCGGACGAAGGGCTCCCGCGGCTGGCATCCGGCCTCGTCATGCTGTTGGGCCTGTCGGCCCTGCTGGACGCCGTGTACGGCGTTCTCGCCGCCCAGTATGTCGGGCTGGCGGGGGAGTTCTCCGGTGGGTCGGTGAGCGTGGCGGGCGAGCTGGCGGGAACGGCCTCCACGATCGATCTGCTCCGGACCGTCCGCGGCGTCACGCTCCTCTTCGCCTTCGGCTGCTGGCTCGTCTGGCAGCATCGGGTGGCGTCCGAGGGTCGGGTCGACCGCGCGATCTCGCGCCGGACGCCCGGCTGGCAGGTCGCGTCCTGGCTCATCCCCGGCGTGAACCTCACCGCCCCGCTCCGCGACCTGTGCGATCTGGGCCGCGCGCTCCCGCGGCCCGGTGACGCCGGGACGCACCAGGCCGAGCCCCCAGTTCGGGAGAGAGCAGGCCGGGCCCAATCCGACCGGACGCCGCCCGCCGTCGGCCCGCGGGCCCTCCGGGCCGGCTGGTGTTGCCTGCTGGTCGCCGTCGCCCTCGAACTGCTCGGCGAGGGGGCGGTCGCGCGCGCGAGCGGGACCGTTGTGGGTGCCGACCCGGACGCCGTCCTGACGCCGCTGCGCCACGGAGTCGCCCTCGTGGCCGCCGCCCAGGTGCCGGCCGTCGCCGCGCTGGTCGTGGGTGTCCTGGTCGTGAACGACCTGACCGCGCGGGCAACCGCGGTCTCGGCGCCTGTCCGTCGGGCCGTCGCCAGCCGGGTCTGACGCCGGCTCGCGCAGGCGAAACCCCCAGCCAGAGGACATCCGCCGCACAGAAACCCCACAGGATCAGGGCGGAAAGTGGACTCATCAAGCTCGAAGGGAAGAACTGATGAGTACCAAAGCCAAGCTGGCGTCCGCGGCGGCGTCCG
>NZ_JBDHZL010000050.1:0-18380 GCF_039811905.1 Nigerium sp.
TACTCCCCGGCCGACCCGAGCACGGACGCGGCGGCGTCGAACGCGTCGCCCAGCATGGCGGAGGTGGCGTCCGGGCGGGCGATCGTCATCTGCAGCAGCGCGAGCGCCAGGGCGGCGGCGGTCTCGCAGAGGGCCGCGTCGCCGCCGTAGTCGCCCCGGTCCGCCAGGACGCCGGCCAAACGCAGCCGCACCGGCCGGGTCATGCGCAGGGCGTCCGCCCGGATGTCGGGGTTCCGCTGCAGCACCGTGAGCGCCTTGGCCCGCGGCGAGCCCGGCTCGACGGCCTCGAGGACGCCGACGAAGGCGTCCCGCAGCACCCGCCACGGCGGACCCGCAGACAGCCGCACCGCTCCGAGCAGGTCCTCGAGGCTGCCGTCGAGCTGGTCGAGCACGATGTCTTCGATGCGGCCGACGAGCCGATATAGCGTCGGCCGGGAGATCCCCGCCGCGGTCGCGAGCTGCTGACCCGTGACGGCCGCGAAGCCGCGGTCGAGAAAAAGGTCGAGGGCCACCGCGTCCACGTCTTCGCGGGTGACCGTCCTCGGTCGAGCCATGCGCTCCTCCGTCCGTCAGTTCTGATTCATTGTCTCACGGCCCCGGTGCGCGTCAGCCCCTACTCCGGACGCCCACTGTCGCGCGGTTCCCTGGCTCGCGCAGCGCCCGTTCACCAGGGGTTTCTCCGCAGGGCGCGGGACCTGCTGGCTTTTAGCGACAGTTGTCGCGCGACCTGCGCCGCCGGCGTCCTACGGTCGGGACGCCAGGCCCGGACGAGCGGGACCCCGAAGCACGGAGGATGCCATGACCACCCAGCGAACCCGACCACGACGGATCGCCGCCCTCCTGACCGGCGGGCTGCTCCTGTCGGCGTGCGCGCAGGTGCCGGGGCTGCCGGCTCCGGTGGCGGCTCCCGAACCGGTGACGACCGTCGTCGTCACCGAGACGGCCGCGCCCGGCGCGGCCCCCGGTGCCAGCACCGTGACCATCACCGAGGGCGGGACGACGCGGGCGTCCGGAGGGTCGGGGTCCGGATCGTCCGGGTCGTCCGGCTCCACGGGTTCGGGCTCCACGGGCTCCACGTCCAGCGGCTCCGGGTCGTCGGGCACGACGACCGCGACGCCGGCGGCGTCCGGCATCGTGCTGCAGAAGAAGTCCGTCGGCAACCACCGCTTCGGGGAGCACTACAAGGCCATCGAGGACGACCTGCGCGCCAAGCTCGGCAAACCCACCAAGGTGTTCGAAGACGAGGGCTGCCCCATGGACCCGCGCTGGGCCCGGCACCTCGTCTGGAAGGGGCTGTCGGTCGGGTTCGAGTCTCAGCAGGCGACGAAGACCAGCAAGATGTACCTCTACGGGTGGTTCGTGACGCCGAGCAAGGGCCTGCCGGCGGGGGTGTCGCTGGCCAGCGGTCTCCCCCTCCGGACGACGTACCAGAAGCTCCGGAAGCGGTACCCGAACATCAGCATGGAGACCATGTTCGAGAACTCAGGCGACTACAGCGACCTCGGCAACGGCGTCTACTACTTCTGGAACGACTCGTCGGGATCGCGAACCGACGAGATCATGGCCGCCCCGCTGCGCGGGTGCGAATGAGCCGCCACCGAGGCACCCCGCCTGTGCAAGAGTGACTCCAACATCACGCCTCAACGATGGAGCCATCATGACCCTCGCGCCCCAGGGATTCGTCGGCCTGACCGCCTGCGTCGGCCTCAAGCAGGACGCCACCGACTTCATGCTGCTGGCCTCGGCCGAGCCCGGCACGACGGCCGCCGCCGTCTACACGCAGTCCCTGTTCGCCGGGCCGAGCGTGCTGCTGAACCGCTCCGAGGACGCCTCCCGCTTCCGCGGCGTCGTCACGCTGTCGAAGAACGCGAACGTCGCGACGGGCGAGCAGGGACTCGCGAACGCGCGCGAGGTGCGCGAGCGGGCGGCGAAGCTTGTCGGCTGCGCTCCCGAAGAGCTGCTGATCGCGTCGACGGGCGTGATCGGCGTCCAGTACCCGATGGAGACGCTGCGCGCCGGCATGGACGCCCTCCCCGCGCCCGGGCCGGCCGACTTCGAGGCGTCCGCGACCGCGATCCGGACGACGGACACGATCTCGAAGTTCCAGGTGCGCCAGGTCGGGGACGCCGTGATCGTCGGCATCGCCAAGGGCGTCGGCATGATCGAGCCGAACATGGCGACGATGCTGTCGTACTTCTTCACGGACGCCGCCGTCCCGGCCGCGGAGTTGGACGCCATGTTCCGCCGCATCGTCGCGAAGACGTACAACGCGGTGAGCGTCGACGGGGACACCTCGACCAGCGACACCGCCTGCGTGATCGCGAACGGGCTGGCCGGCGAGGTGGACCTCGCTGAGTTCGAGGCCGCATTCTTCGACGCCGCGCTCGCCCTGACGAAGATGATCGCCGCCGACGGCGAGGGCGCGACGAAGCTCATCGAGGTGGACGTCACGGGCGCGCGCGACGAGTCCCAGGCCCGGATCATCGCGAAGTCGATCGTGAACTCCCCGCTGGTGAAGACCGCCGTGTACGGCACCGACCCCAACTGGGGCCGCGTCGCGATGGCGATCGGCAAGTGCGAGGACCAGACCGACATCAAGCCCAGGAACGTCACCATCAAGTTCGGCGACAACGAGCTGTACCCGCGCGCGGTGAACCCCGAGCGGCTCGACGCGCTGCGCGAGTACCTCGAGGGCGACGAGGTCGTGATCGCCGTCGACCTCGGTGTCGCCGACGGCACGTTCACCGCCTACGGATGTGACCTCACCGAGGAGTACATCCACATCAACGCCGACTACACGACGTAGGGTTCGTCGCTCCGCGCGACGGGTGGGCGTCCGGGTGTGCGGGCGGGAACGCTGCAGGCATTTGCGAAACGCTGCAGGTCTTTCGCAAACGCTGCAGGCGTTCTCGAAACGCCGGGCTTAAGCCGGAACGCTGCCTTACGTAAGGCAGCGTTCTCGCCGGAGCCAAGCGTTGTGGAAACGCTGCAGGCGTTTCGCGGATTACTGCAGGCGTTGTGGAAACGCTGCAGGCGTTCCGCGGATTACTGCAGGCGTTCCGCAAACGCTGCAAGCGTTTCCGTGCACGCGCCGGCTACGCGGACGCCCCCACTCCGGCATCCCTGCGCCGGACCCCTACTCGGACGCCGACAGCTCCACGTCGACCATCAGCTCGCCCGCCAGCGCTTCGAGCGCGCGCTGCAGCTCGTCGACGGCCGCGTCGTCGGGGGCGCGCAGGACGGCGTCCGCCTCGAAGAGCAGTCCTCCCGCCATGGGCGCCTCCAGCGTCGACGTCGACAGCTCGTCGATCGTGATGCCCCGCTCCGCGACCGCGCGGGACACCTGCTGCACGATGCCCGGCTGATCGTGCCCGAGCACGTGCAGCCGGAACTCCCGCCCGGCGACCGGGCTCGCGGCGTCCTCCGCGGACGTCACCGTCACGACCAGCCCCTCGCTGTCCGCGAGGGCGCGGGCGGCGTCCTCGAACGCGGGGACCGCCGCGTCCGGCACCTCGACGAGCGCGATCCCCGCGAACTTGCCCGCGAGCCGCGCCAACTGGCTCTCGAGCCAGTTGCCGCCCCGCTCGGCCACGGCGTCCGAGAGGGCCGAGACCAACCCCGCGCGATCATCACCGATCGCGGTCAGCACGAGTTTCGCCATGCGCGCAGCCTAAGCCATCGCCCCGGCTCCGGGACGCCCGACCCCGGGACGCCCGGCTTCGGGACGCCCCACCCCGGGACGCCCGGCTCCGGGACGCCGGAGTCCGCGGCCCGACGTCCCGGCCCAGCCGATTCATGCAAAAACTCTCACGTGACATTCCCTGCCGTTAAGGGTCCGCTTATGCTCCGGGCGTGAGCGAGACCCTCCCCGAGACCCGGCGTTCGGGACGCCTCCGGCGCCCCTCCGAGCCGGCGATCGCGCTCTGCCTGCTCAGCGTGGGTTTGGGGGCGGCCGCGTTCGGGACAGTCACCCCTGCCCGCGGCATCGTGCAGCGCGAGTTCGGCGTGGACGACCAACTCGGGGTCTGGATCATCACGCTCTTCGCGCTCGCCTACGCGGCGGGCGTCCCCTCGCTCGGACGCTTCGCCGACCGCCACGGCCGCAGCCGCGTCCTGCTCGCGTGCCTGGGCACGTTCGCGGCGGCGAGCCTGGTCTGCGGCCTCGCGCACCTCGCGGAGAGCTTCGCGCTGCTGGCCACCGCCCGCGCGGTGCAGGGTGCGGCTGCCGGCGGAATCCTGCCCATCGCGATCGCCGAGGTCGCCGCGCACTCCCCCCGCAGCCGGCGGCACCGGGCGCTCGGCCTGGTGGGGGCCGCCTTCGGCGCCGGCCTCATACTGGGCCCGGCGCTGGGATCGATCCCGCTGACGGCCGGGGCGTCCTGGGCCTGGGCCTGCTACGCGACGGCCGCGCTCGGGGCGGTCGCGCTGGGCGTCGCCGCCCGGACGCTGCCGCGCCGCGAACCACTCCCCCTGCCGCCGTTCGACGCCCGCGGGCTGTTCGTGCTCGTCGTGGGGGTACTCGCGCTGCTGACCGGCTTCCGGACGATCGACTACTTCGGGCGCGGCCTCCTCGGCGCGACGGTGTGGCCGTTCCTCCTGGTCGCGGCCGGGTGCGCCCTCGCGTTCGTGTGGGTCGAGCGGCGCGCGGAGCATCCGCTGATCGAGGTGACCGCCCTCGCGGACACCCGCGTCGCGCTCGCCCTCGGCGTCGGGCTGGCCGGAGGCGTCCTGGTCATGACGCTCGCGTTCGTCGCGCCCTTCGCCGAGAACGCCCTGCACCTCCCGGCCGGGACGGGCGGGTACGTCGCGCTGCTCTTCGGGACGGCCGCCGCGGCCGCCTACCACTACTCCGGACGCCTCGTGCGCCGGTTCGGCGCTTCCCCGGTTCTCGCGGCCGGGTTGGCGTGCTCGGGGGCGGGGGCGGCGTCCGGGCTGCTGTGGGCGCTTCCGCAGCCGGGGTGGGCGAGCGTCGCGGTCTCCCTCGCGCTGTGCGGCGCGGGGGCCGGCGTCGCGGTCGGGCCAGCGACCACCCGGCTGCTCCTCGACCAACGGACGCCCGCCGCCGACCACGTCGCGGGCGGCACCGCGCTCGCGCTCGCCCGTGCGCTCGGGGCGATCCTCGCACCGGCGATCACGGTCGGGTTCCTCGCCCAGTCGGGCTCCCAACTGCACCACCGCCTGACCGCCGAACTGCCGCGGACCATCGAGGCGTCCGCCCTGCCCCGAGCCACCGAGGTCAGCCAGCGGCTCGCCGCGCTCGGCGCCGACTACCGCGCCTCGCAAGAACTCAAGGGCGTCTCGTGGCCCGACCTCGACGACGGCCGGGTCATCCGGCTCGACAGTGGCGCGTCGGTGCCGGAGGGGGCGTCCGCGGAGCTGAAGACGGCCGACGTCACGACGATCGTGGAGCGCACCCAGCGGGCGACGCGGGTCCTGTTCGACGCCGAGCGGGCCGACCGGGTCGCCGAGGTGCAGGACGCCGTCGACGCCAGCCTCGCCGCCCTCGCCAAGGCCGACGAAAAACTGGCCCGGGACGAGGCCGAATCCGTCAAGGCGGTCGCGCAGGCGGCGTCCAACTACGACGAGATGGGCGGCACGCTCGCCCGGCTCAACCGCCAGGTCGCGCGGGCGGGACGCGCGGCGAACGCGGCGTCCGGGAGTCTGGCGAGCCTGCGGTCGGCGTCCGCGAGCGTCGACCGGCAGATCGCCGAACTCACCAGCGGGATGCCGGGCATCGACCGCAGCATCGACCAACTCACCGGCTCGCTGGCCAGCATGGACGCCGCCCTCGGACGCCAGCGCGCCGCCCTCGCCGCCCTCCAGGCGACCCCGCCGAGCCCCGCCCGCGACGCGCAGATCGCGCAGGTCAGCGCCACGATCGCCCACAACCAGGACGCTCGCAACAAAGCCGTAGCGCAACTGGCGTCCCTGCGGGCGAAGAAGGCGGGCGCGCCGGCGGCCCTGGCGTCCGCACGCGCGCAGAAGGCGAGCGCCGACGGCCAATTGGACGCCGCGACCGCCCGGGCGACCAAGGCGCGCGCCGAGCGCAACGCCCTGGTGAGCCAGCGCACCGACGTCGCGAACGAGCGGCAGGGCCTGCTCGACACACGCTCCGACAAGGAGGCGGCGCGCGACGCGATCCGGAAGTCGCGCGGGCTGGTCGGCGACGCGCGCACCGAGCTGGCGGCGCTGCGGGCCGGCGTCCCGACGGCGTACGACGCCGCGCTGACGACGTATCTCGGCGAGGTGGACCGGCGCGGCCCTGCCCTCGAGGGCGCCTACCAGGCGACCGTGAACGACGGCTTCCGCGGCATCTTCTGGGTGGACGCCGGCGCGAGCGCCCTCGGGCTCGCGCTGCTGGGCCTGCTGGCGTGGACCTGCCGGAGGCGGCGGGCCGGACGCGGCTGAGGCGACCGCGGTTTGGCCGAGCACCGAGTTTTACCGAGCACCGGGTTTAGCCTGGGGTATGACGTTGCCCGGCCGCCCCCCTTCGAAGGGGCGGACCGTAGCCGCCTGGGCCGTCGTCGTCGCGCTGTCGGTGCTTCTCACCTGGCTGTTGCGGCTCGCGCACATGCCCTCGCCCGAGATGTTCGGGTCGTTGTTCGGCACCATGATCTACGCGGTCTCCGGGCTCGGGCCGACCCTGCGGCTGCCCCGCTGGGGCAGCATCGGCGGGCAGGCGCTGCTCGGCGCGAGCATGGGCGTCCTGGTGCAGTTGGGCACCCTGCAGGCGCTCGGCGGGCACGCGCTGACGATCGCGGCGGTGAACCTCGGCACGCTGGTCGCGAGCCTGGCCGTGGGGGCGCTGTTCGCCCGGTGGGGCCACCTGGCGCCGGCCACCGGGACGTTCTCGATGATCGCCGGCGGGGCGTCCGGCATCGTGTCGGTCGCCCGCGAGCTCGGCGCCGACGAGCGCGTGACATCCGTCGTGCAGTACCTGCGGGTGCTGCTGATCCTGGTCGGCATGCCGGTGGTGGCCGCCGTCGTGTTCCGGCCGGGGCATGCGGGTGGCGCGGCGGCGTCCGCGAGCGCGCCGCTGGGCCCGTCCCTGCTCCTCACGGCGATCTCCCTGGGGGTGGGGCTGACGCTCGCCGGCTTCGTCAGGTTTCCGGCGAGCTCGCTGCTGATGCCGCTCGCCGTAGCGGGCGCCCTGTCGGTGAGCGGTGCGCTCGGGCCCGCGGGCGTCCCCGGGCCGCTGCTGTCGCTCGGCTACGCGCTCATCGGGATGCAGGTGGGGCTCCGGTTCACCCGCGCCAGCCTGCGCGAGGTCGGGCGCCTGCTGCCCCTCGCCGTCGTGCTCATCGTCGTGATCATCGCCGCGTGCGCCGGCATCGGCCTGGTGCTCTCGGCGGTGATCGGCGTCCCACCGCTGGACGCCTACCTCGCCACCACCCCCGGCGGCCTGTACGCCGTGCTCGCCACCGCCGCGGACTCCGGCGCGGACGTCACGTTCGTGCTCGCCGTCCAGGTGATCCGGTTGATCCTGATGCTCTTCTCCGCGCCCCTCATCGCCGCCTACTACCGTCGCCATCACGGCACCGCCTGAGGCGCGAGGCGTCCCCTGCGGGCCGGCTTCCCACGTCGGCGTCGAACGGCACCGCGAGTTTTTCCACCGGAAATGCTGGAGTTATCCACACCTGTGCATGCCGAGGCCCGCGCCCATCCGGGGCCGCCACACCTGAGGGCCCCGGAATCCCCTAGTCCGACCCGGTATTCGCCGGCGCGACCTCGTCCAGAAACCTCAGCGTCTCGGCGATGACCGCGTCGGGCTGGTCGTAGGTGACGATGTGGCCGGCGTCCGGAATGCTCACGAACCGCCCCCCGGACGCCTCCGCGGCAGCCTCGACGTCCCGCCCCCGCACGAGTTGATCCCGCTCGCCGCGCACCCACAGGCTCGGGCAGCGGAGGGCGTCCACCCAAGGAAGCAGGTGCAACCGCATCCGGAACGGCCCGTAGGCGTGAATCTGCCAGTCGTCCAGGATGCGCTCGCCGTGGGCGTCCTTCTGCGCCGCCTCGGCGGCGATGTCGCGCACGATCTCGTCGAAATCGGGCGTCGCGGCGCCCGCGACGAGATACCCCTCCATCTGCCGCCGCACCCGGCCCGGACGCCGCGCGTACCACGTTGTCATCCACCGCAGGAGCCCGGGCACACGCAGGAACGCCCACGTCACGAACTGCCACGGACGCCGCTCTTCCAGCCCGCCGGGCCCCAGGACGACCAGCGCCCGCACCCGCTCGGGAAAGTCGAGCGCGAACCCGATCGCCACGCCCCCGCCCAGCGACAGCCCCATCAGGACGCACCGGTCGACCTCGAGCTGATCCAGCAGTTCCTCCACGAAGAGCCGGCAGAAGGCGTCGTCGAGCACCCCGTCCCACGGGCGGCTGCCGCCGTGCCGCGGCCAGTCGACCGCGATCACCCGGTAGCCGGCCTGCCCGAGCGCGGGCGCGACCCGCCTCCACACCCCGCGCGCCGTGTCGAGGCCGGCGCCGTGCAGCAGCACGACCACGGGGCCGGTCGGCGGCCCGAACCGGTAGACGCGCACCGGGCCGCCGCCCAGGGCCAGATCGTCGACGTCGCCGAAGTCGGGCGTCATCATGCACCTCACTGTTCCCGCTGTGACCCGATCAATCTATCCGCCGGCGAGGCAACGCCCCTCGCCGGGCAAAACTGTCGGCGGCGCCTGTCATGATCGGCGCCATGCGGGCATTACCGGGTGTGAGCGCCTACTCCACCCCCGACGCCTTCGAGGCGATGTTCGAGGCCACGAGCGCCCGCGTGTACGCGTACGCGCGTCGTCACGCGAGCGCCGACGTGGCCCCCGACGTCGTCGGGGAGGTCTACCTCGTCGCGTGGGCGCGGCGGGCCGACCTCCCCAACGAGCCGTTGCCGTGGCTGCTGGTCACGGCGCGCAACGTCCTGCATCGCCATTGGCGGACGCGGTCGAAGCAGCAGCGGCTGGCCGCCGGGCTGGAGGGTGTCGCGGCGATGGCCGCGGCGTCCGACGCCAGTCCCGACGACCGGCTCGCCCTCGCGGACGCCTTCGCGCGCCTCTCCGAGGACGATCGCGAGACGCTGCTGCTCGTCGGTTGGGACGGGCTCACCCCCCAGCAGGCCGCCGAGGTTCTCGGCTGCACTGCGAACGCGTTCGCGGCCCGGCTCTCCCGGGCGCGGCGACGCTTGTCCACCCACCTCGGCGACCCCGCTCCCCTGCGGCTGGCCGCCCTGCCCACGGGAGATTGATCATGGCCGACCTCATCGCACGCACCAGGCCCACCGACGAGGGCCTCGCCCGCACCTGGACGCCCGAGGTGCGCCGGCGCATCCTCCGCGACGTGCTCGCGGACACTCCGTCCGGCGCACATCGCTGGCCCCACCGGCCGGACCGACCGGGCCGACCACGCCGCTCCCGGCGCGCCCGGCGCGCCTGGCCCCTGGCTGCCGCCGCTGCGGTCGTCGCGGCGTTGCTGCTGGCGATCCCGGTCGCGTTCCCGGGCTGGCTCGGGGGGGCGCCGGCGGCGTCCGCCCTCGACAACGCGGCCCGCGGCGCGGGCGCGCAGCCGCGGCTGGAATGGTCGGCGGGGCAGTTCTTGCGCGTGCGGTCCGTGGCGACGCAGAACGGCATGATGGGCCTCGACGAGCGGGGCCGCGCGCAGAACGGCTCCCTGCGGACGACCTACGACGACTTCTACGACCCCGACGGCTGGGTGTGGTCGGACCGGGTCGTCGATGGCCAGGTGCAGCGCTACATCTTCCCGCCGTCGTGGGGCTGGGCGCGTCCGGGGTACGCGGCGACGATGCCCACCGAGAAGCACGCCCTGGACGCCTTCCTGCGCGCCCGCGCCCTCGGCTCGACATCGCAGGACGAGGCGGTCTTCGTGGCCATCGGCGACATGCTCCGGCAGGAGGCGGCGCCGCCGCAGGTGCGCGCGGCGGCCATCGGCGTCCTCGGGCTGAACCCGAAGGTCACCGTGACGCAGACCGACGACCCGCGGGGGCGTCCGGCGCTGAAGGTCACGTTCGTCGACGAGGCCACGCGCCCCGGCATGCAGCAGTTCCTGTACCTGGCACCCGACACGGGCGTGCTGCTGGCGAGCGGCTCGGACGCGCCGGAGATGCGGTACCTGTCGGTCATCAGCGATCGGCAGGTCGTGAACGCCCTGCCCGCCGAGCTGGTGAAGGTGCTCGGCACCGAGCGCGTCGGCAAGGAGGTCACCGACGGCAAGACCACCCCGATCGACAGCGCGCGGGGGGCCGACCCGGTGCCGGTGCCCGAGCAGTCGTACACGACGCCGCCGCAGGCGTCCGGGGCGCCGGCCGTGCCGAGGCCCGGCACGACGGCCACGGCGTCCCGCTGAGGACGCGCCCCGGCGGCTACCGGACGAACCCGCCCTCCGTGTTCAGCACCTGCCCCGTGACCCAGCGGCCGTCGTCGCTGACAAGCCAGGCGATGAGCCGGGCGGGATCGTCCGGCTCGCCCCAGCGTCCGAACGGAAATCGGTCGGCGAGGGCGTGGCGCAGGTCGTCGGTGACGTACGACTCCGAGTCCACCGGGCCGGGGTTCACGCAGTTCACCGTGATGCCCCGGGGCGCGAGCTCGTGGGCGAGCGTGGCCGTCACGCCCGCCAGCGCCGCCTTGGACGCCGCGTAGCAGACCTCGCCCGGCATCGGCCCGAGTTGCTGCCCGGAGGTGAGGAAGACGATCCGGCCGCCGGGGCGTCCGTCGTGCTGGGACGCCAACGCGCGCGCCAGCAGCAGCGACGCCCGCGCGTTGACCGCCCAGTGGGCATCGAGCATGGCGGCCGTCGACTCCAGCAGCGTGCCGTCGCCGCCCGAGCGGGCGTGGTTGCAGATGAGGGCGTCCACGTGGCCGAACTGCTCGTTGGCCAGGTCGAACACGGACGCCGGGGCGTCGGCGTCCGCAAGGTCGGCCCCGAGGTGGGCGAGCCGGCGTCCGGGGAGGAGCTGCGCCCGGACGCCGTCCAGCACGGCGTCCACGTCGTCGGCGCCCCAGGGCTGCTCGGCGTCGTGGGCCGCGAAGTGCGTGAGGAGGAGGTCGAACCCCAAGCCGGCGAGCCGCGACGCGATCGCGTACCCGATCCCGCCGCGCCGCGAGACGCCCGTCACCACCGCCACCCGTCGCTCCATGCGGGGCATTCTGCCGGACGCCTGCGCACGGGGTGAGCGGACGCGCGCCCGATTCAGTCGGTGGTCTCCTGGACGATCCGGATGGCCTTCCACTGCCCGAAGCCCGTTTCTACCTGACGTTCTCCACACTCCGCGGTGGAGAACGTCACACAGCCCGGACGCCCCGCGCCCGGGTCTGTGGGCCGACGTCCCATGGGTTCCCGGCCCGGGACCATTCCGCTGCCGAGCGTGAGCCGGAAACCGCGCGGATTCTCGGGACGGCCTCTCAGCCCGGACGCCGCCGCGGGGCGGGCGTCCCCCATGCCGGACGCCGCCGGTCTGGAGCGCCGCCCCTCCGGAACGCCTGCAGCGTTTCGGCAACGCCTGCAGTAGACCGCGCAATGCCTGCAGCGTTTCGACCACGCCTGCCTCCGGTGACAACGCTGCCGTACGTAAGGCAGCGTTCTCGCGCAAGCCGGGCGTTGCGAAAACGCCTGCAGCGTTCTCGAAACGCTGCAGGCGTTTCTCGTCCACCTGGACGCCCCGGCCGAGGCCGCGGGCGCGGCCGCAGGGCGGGCACCGGACGCAGTTGGCCACCCCGACGCCCCCGGTCCGCCCACCCGCGCGCGAGACCGTGCGAGACGAGAGGCGTCCTCCGTCTCGGCGGCCCAGCGGCCGGAGCCCAGCAGCAGGAACCCGGCAGCAGGAACCCAGCGGCAGGAACGCCCCATGTCAGGGGGTGTGTGACGAAGTCCACCTCCCAGGGTGGAGAACGTCAGGTAGAAACGCCCACGGGGACAGACGCCCCCCAAGAAACCCCCACGGAGAGCGGCAACAAACGAGCAACAACCCGGCCAACTTGTTTTTAGACTGACCAGTCAGTTTGAATAGTTACGTGCCAGATGAAACCGACGAAACGCTCGTCATCCCGCCGCCCGCGGTCCAGGCGCGCGGGCTCACCCTCGAGGGTCCGCGGGGCCGCGTCTACGGGCCGCTCGACCTCGACGTCCCCCAGGGCTGGCTCGTCGCCCTCGTCGGCGCCCAAGGCACCGGACGCACCGCCGCCCTGCTCACCATCGCCGGACGCATGGGCTACTCGTCCGGCGAGCTGCGCGTCCTCGATCACGACCTCCCCCGCGGACGCCGCGCCGTCCAGTCCCACTGCGCGATCGCCGGGTTCGACCAGGTGGACGTCCTCGACGAGGGCCTCACCCTCGGCGAGCTGGCGAAAGAGCGCGCCGGGCTGTCCGTCCCGCTGTGGCGGCGTCCCATGGGCCTGCGGGACGACCGGATGCTCGCCCTCGCCCGCCTCGTCTTCGCGCCCGCCTCCCCGCCCGACTGGGAGACGCGCATCTTCGAGCTCACGCAGCTCCAACTGCTCCAGGCCCGCCTCCTGCTGGCCCTCATCGGCGACCCGCGCCTGCTGGTCGTCGACGACGTCGACACGGTCCGCGACCCCGACGAGCAGCGCCGCGCCTGGCAAACGCTCCAGCGCATCTGCGGCACCGGCGTGACGGTCGTCGCGTCGGCGACGGCCACGACGGCGATCCCCGGCGACATCAGCGTCGCCCACCTGAACATCAGCCTCCGTTCCCACCTCCACCCTCGCCCGGCAACGCCGGACCCGACCACCGAGGAGTGACATGCGCTTCCTGCGCTTCGGCACCGAACTGCGCCGCTTCGGACGCAACCGCATGACCCGGGCGGCGATCGTCGTCGCCTGCCTGATCCCGCTGCTCTACGGCGCCCTCTACCTGTGGGCGTTCTGGAACCCCACCGACCACCTCGACCAGCTCCCCGTCGCGATCGTGAACGCCGACACGGGCGCGAAAACCTCCGACGGCAAGGCCATCCACGCCGGCGACCAGATCACCGACAACCTCGTCGACAGCCACAAGCTCGGCTGGACGCAGACCTCCGCCACGGACGCCGCCCAGGGCCTCGACGCGGGCCGGTACTACGCCGTCCTGACGATCCCGGCCCACTTCTCCGAGGCGGTGGCCACCGCCGGCACGAACGACCCCGTCCGCGCGCCGCTCCAGGTCACCTACGACGACGCGAACGGCTATACCGCCCGGACGATCCTCTCCTCGGTGTTCCGCGAGGTCCGCGCGTCGGTCAGCGCGACCCTCGGCGAGAACATGGTCGACAAGCTGCTGGTCGGCTACGGCGACATCCACGCCGGGGTGCTGAAGGCGTCCAACGGGGCGAACGACCTGGCCGGCGGGGCGACCAAGGCGCACGACGGCGCGGGCAAGCTCGCCTCGGGCGCCGGACAGCTCGCGGCCGGCGCCGACAAGCTCTCCGCTGGCATCGGCGACGCGCACACGGGTGCGCAGACCCTGGCGTCCGGCGCGGGGCAGTTGCAGGCCGGCGCGACGAAGCTCAGCGACGGCGCGAACCAGCTCGCCGCCGGGGCCGACAAGCTCGCCACGGGCCTGCCCGCGGCCCAGGACGCCTCCCGGCGCCTCGCGGACGGCTCGGCCCAGTTGGCGTCCGGGGCGAACCAGGCGGCGTCCTCGTCGACGACGCTCGCGTCGGGCGCCCGCCAGGTCGCCGACGGCGCCGGCAAGCTCGCCGACGGCATCGCGGCGGCTCCCGCCGCCGCGCAGAAGCTCGCCGCCGGCGCCGATCAGGTGGCCGACGCGCTCGGCACGGTGGACGCGACCGTCCAGCGGCTCACCGCTCCGGCCGAGGCCCTGGCCTCCCAGGCCGGCAAGGTCACGAGCGTCGCGCAGCAGGCGTCCTCGGACGCCGACGACCTCGCGTCGGCGCTGGCCTCCGCCGCGAAGACGAACCCCGAGCTGCAGCCCTACGCCGACAAGGCGGCGCGCGTGGCGTCCCGGACCGACCAGGTCTCGGCGGTCGCGTCGAGGCTCGACTCCGCCAAGCTCTCGTCGGCGGTCACCCAGGCGTCCGGGCGCGTCCACCAGCTCGCGACCGGCGCCCGCCAGGTCGCCGACGGCAACCGGCAGCTCGCCGACAAGCTCACGGCGGCCGTCCCGGCCACGCGGCAGTTGGCCGCGGGCGCGGGCAAGGTGGCCGACGGCGCCGACCAGCTGTCCGCGGGCATCGGACGCCTCTCGGGTGCGGCCACGCAGATCTCCGACGGCAACGCGAAACTCGCCGACGGCCTCACGGACGCCGTAACCGGCAGCCGCCAGCTCGGCTCCGGCGCCCGGACGCTCGCCCAGGGCAACCAGACGCTCGCCGGCAAGCTCGGCGAGGCCGCCAGCGGTGCGAGCCGCCTGGCCGACGGGCTGCAGACCGCGCAGACGGGCGCGGCGTCCCTCGCGACGAACACGCACAAGCTCGCCGACGGCGCGACGTCGCTGAACTCGGGCCTCTCCTCGCTCGATTCGGGCGCCCACCAGCTCGCGAAGGGGCTCAAGGACGCCGTCGGCTCGATCCCCACCTGGTCGGCCGACGACCAGAAGGCGAACGCGGACATGATGTCCAACCCGGTGTCGCTCGACTCGCAGTTCGTCCACGAGGCCTCCGGCAACGGCGAGGGCTTCGCGCCCTACTTCATCGGGCTGGCCCTCTACGTCGGCGCGATGATCATGTGGATGCTGCTGCGACCCCTGTCGCAGCGCTCCCTCGCGGCGCCCGTCTCGGCCACCCGCGTCGTGCTGTCGAACCTGCTGCCGGCGGCCGTGCTGGGCGGAGTCCAGGTGGGGCTGCTGCTGTCCACGCTCGTGCTGGGGCTCGGCCTGACGCCGACCCACCCGATCGCGATGTTCGCCTTCGGCATGCTCGTCTCGCTCGGCTTCGTCGCGCTGCAGCAGACGCTGAACGTGTGGCTGGGCACCTCGGTCGGACGCCTCGCCACCCTCGTGCTGTTGATGCTGCAGCTCACCTCGGCGGGCGGCACCTATCCGGCCGCGACCTCACCGGAGTTCTTCCAGGTGCTGCACCGCTTCCTGCCCATGACACAGGTCGTCAACGGCCTGCGCGAAGCCATCACCGGCGATCTCAACCCCCTGTTCGCCGGGGCGGTCAGCTACTTTGTCGTCATGATCGTCGCGTCGCTGCTGCTGTCGGCATGGGGCGCGGCCCGCGCCCGCGTCTGGACGATGACGCGCCTCCACCCGGCGGTGTCCCTGTGACCGGCCACGCGGACGGACGCCACGCGCGCCGGGAGGCCACGCAGCGCCTCATCCTGGACGCCGCCGCAGGGCTGTTCGCCGACCAGGGCTACACGGGCACCTCGGTCGACCAGATCGCGGACGCCGCCGGCGTGAGCAAGGGCGCGATCTTCTACAACTTCGACTCCAAGGCCGGCGTGTTCGCCGAGCTGATCCACCGCTCCAGCGCCGCCTTCGGCGGACGCCTGGAGCAGGCCCGCGAGGGACGCCGCGGCTGGCCGGCGCTGGAGGCCGTCACGCTCGAGATCCTCCGCGACGTCGACAGCCACCCGGCCTTCGTGCAGATCCTCCAAAGCGAACTGTTCCGCACCGGTCGCCCGTGGGCCGACGTCATCGGGGACGCCCGCGCGCGCTTCCTCGGCCCCATCATCGAGGTGCTCCGCGAGGTGGCCGACGAGCGGGTCACGGCGGGCCTCACCCGCGAGCTCCCCCCGCGCTCGGTCACCGACAGCGTCGCGGCGTCCCTGCTGGGCGCGCTGGCGGTCGCGGCGCTCGACCGGCGCGTCCACGCGGCCGAGCGCACGGTGGAGGACGTCCACGCCGGCCTCCTCCAGGCGATCTCCGGGCTGCGCGCCTGAGCGGGCCCCAGGCGCCCACCGCGCCCGCGGGCATCTGGCCGCCCGCGGCGTCCGCCCCCTAGATTGGGGCACTGAGATGAGGTCGCAATTACTAGCCGACGGCTTGCCCAGCGAGGAGGAGCCATGTCCGTGGTCACCGGGGGCCTCACGCGAGGCGAGCGCCTCGACCGCCTCCCGTTCACGCGGCGACACGGGACGTTGCTGACGGGTTCCGGCGTCGGCTGGGCG
Organism: Nigerium sp.; assembly: GCF_039811905.1. Lineage (NCBI taxonomy): Bacteria > Bacillati > Actinomycetota > Actinomycetes > Propionibacteriales > Propionibacteriaceae > Nigerium > Nigerium sp. The sequence goes on from NZ_JBDHZL010000050.1 coordinate 16,080, forward strand.
CTGGACGCCATGGACGTCGGCCTCATCTCGTTCGTCATGACCGCCCTCGCCGCGCAGTGGCACCTGAACGACACCCAACTGAGCTGGATCGGCTCGATCGGGTTCGTCGGCATGGCCATCGGCGCCAGCGTGGGCGGGCTCCTCGCCGACCGCGTCGGCCGCCGGCAGGTCTTCGCGCTCACGCTGCTGGTCTACGGGCTGGCCACGGGGGCGTCCGCGCTGGTGGGCAGCGTCGCCGCGCTCATCGTGCTGCGGTTCGTCGTCGGGCTCGGCCTGGGGGCCGAGCTGCCGGTGGCGTCCACGCTGGTCAGCGAGTTCGCGCCGAAGTCGATCCGCGGGCGGGTCGTCGTGGCGCTGGAGGCGTTCTGGGCGGTCGGCTGGATTCTGGCGGCGCTCATCGGCTACTTCGTGATCCCGCTGCACGCCGAGGGGTGGCGCTGGGCGCTCGCGGTCGGCATCGTGCCGACCGCCTACGCGGCGTTCATCCGCTGGCGGCTGCCCGAGAGCGTCCGGTTCCTGGAGAAGCAGGGCCGCTTCGCGGAGGCCGAGGCGTCCGTCCGGGTGTTCGAGGACGCCGCCGGCGTCCCCCCGCAGCCCGCCGGTGACGCCGCGGCCGAGCAGCCGGCCGTCGCCGCGCCGCGCACGCGGGAGAGCATCTGGTCCCCGAGGTACCGGCTGCGGACGGCCGCGCTGTGGACCGTCTGGTTCTGCATCAACCTCTCCTACTACGGGGCGTTCATCTGGCTGCCGAGCCTGCTGTACCGCTCAGGGTTCCCGCTGGTGCGCAGCTTCGAGTACACGCTCATCATCACGCTGGCCCAGATCCCGGGCTACGCGGCCGCGGCCTGGCTGATCGAGGTGTGGGGACGCCGCGCCACGCTGGCCGTCTTCCTCACCGGCTCGGCGACGGCGGCGGCGTCCTTCGGGGCGTCCGACCAGGTGTGGACGATCATCGGCTCCGGCTGCGCGCTGTCGTTCTTCAACCTGGGCGCGTGGGGCGCCCTGTACGCGATCGGCCCCGAGCTGTACCCCACCGGCGTGCGCGGCACGGGCACCGGGGCGGCCGCCGCCTTCGGACGCATCGCGTCGATGCTCGCCCCCCTGTCGGTGCCGTTCCTGGCGCAGGCCGGCGGCAACCCGATGATCTTCGGCGTGTTCGCGGCCTCGTTCGGGGTCGCGGCGCTGGCGTCCCTCGCGCTGCCGGAGAAGCGGGCCCAGTCGCTCGAGGAGTAGCCGTGGCTCAGGCGTCCCAGCAGGTCGTGGTGGCCGGCCGGTCGGTCAAGGTCACCAACCTCGACAAGGTCATGTACCCGGCCACGGGCACGACCAAGGGCGACGTCATCGGCTACTACCAGGCCGTGGCCGGGTGGTTCGTCCCGCACGCGGCGGGACGTCCGTGCACACGGAAGCGGTTCGTCCACGGGGTCGGCACGCCGGACGCCCCCCAGCGCCCCTTCTTTCACAAGAACCTCCCGGACGCCGGCGTCCCCGCGTGGGTCGAGCGCCGGACCATCGAGCACCGGGGCGAGTCGGCGTCCTACCCGCTCGTCGACGACGCCGCGACGCTGGTCTGGCTGGCCCAGCTCGCCGCGCTCGAACTGCACGTGCCGCAGTGGCGGTTCGACGGCGACGGCGTCCCGCGGAACCCCGACCGGCTCGTGCTCGACCTCGACCCCGGCCCCGGCACGGGGCTCGACGAGTGCGTCGAGCTGGCGACGATGATCCGGGAGGTGCTCGACGGAGCGGGGCTCGTGTCGGTGCCGGTGACCTCCGGCAGCAAGGGGTTGCACGTCTACGCCGGGCTGGACGGCGACCTGACGTGCGAGGCGGCGTCCCAGCTCGCGCACGAGTTGGCCCGCTCGCTGGAGGCGCTGCGCCCCGACCTCGTCGTCAGCGACCAGAAGAAGGAGTTGCGCGAGGGCAAGATCCTGCTCGACTGGAGCCAGAACAACGGCGCGAAGACCACCATCGCCCCCTACTCGCTGCGCGGCACGCCCCGGCCCATGGTCGCCGCCCCGCGCACCTGGGACGAGATCCGCCCCGGCCTGGCCCACCTGGACTTTCATGAGGTGCTCCACCGCCTCGAGGTGCTCGGCGACCCCCTCGCCGTGCTGCTGCCCGAGCCGGACGCCTCCGCCGACCGCCCGGCGACCGTCCCCAGCCAGCGCTCCGCCACCCGGACGCCGTCGCCGGTGCGCGCGCCCGCGCAGGAGGCGGAGCCGGTGCAGGAGGCGGAGCCGGTGCAGGAGGTGGAGCCGGTGCAGGAGGCGCCGCGACCCGCCCTGGACGCGCCGCCGGTCC
>NZ_JBDHZL010000051.1:0-18004 GCF_039811905.1 Nigerium sp.
GGCGTCGTCGGCTAGGGGCTCGTTGCGATCAGATGCACCCCGAAACGCCTGCAGCGTTTGTGAAACGCCTGCAGTAAGCCGCGGAACGCCTGCAGCGTTTTCACAACGCTTGCCTTCGGCGAGAACGCTGCCTTACGTAAGGCAGCGTTCCGGCTTAAGCCCGGCGTTGTGAGAACGCCTGCAGTAAACCGCGAAAGACCTGCAGCGTTGGCGAAAGACCTGCAGCGTTGGCGAAACGCTGCAGGCGTTCCCGCCCCCGGCACGCGCGCCACCCGAGGACGCCGCCGGCGCGGCGACCTCCGGCTGGCCCGCGGTGACCTCTCCCCACGGGGCATCGCCGCCCCCTGACCGAAAGGTGAACACGATGAAGCGAAACACGCGCACGCGCGTCGCCGCGACGATCGCCGTCGCGACGGCGTCCCTGGTGGCCCTGACCGGGTGCACCCTGGGCCAGTCGGCCCCCCAGCCGGGCGGCGCGACCATCGGCGCCGGCTCGCTGGCGCAGGCCGGCACGCTGAACGGCGTCAAGCTGGCCGTCGGCGGCAAGGAGTTCACCGAGCAGAAGGTGCTCTGCCAGCTCGCCATCCAGGCGCTGAAGTCGGTGGGCGCCGAGACCACCGACCGCTGCGGGCTGAGCGGGTCGAACACCGTCCGCCAGGCGCTCACCAGCGGCCAGGTCGACCTCTACTGGGAGTACACCGGCACCGGCTGGGTCAGCCACCTGAAGAAGACGGAGACCATCAAGGACCCGGCCGCGTTGTTCGACAAGCTCGCCGCCGAAGACAAGGACGCCCACCAGGTCTCCTGGATCGACCGGGCCCCCGCGAACAACACCTACGCCATCGCCGCGAAGGCGGCGAAGGCGTCCGAACTGAAGGTCTCGACGATCAGCGACTACGCGGCCCTGGCCACATCGAACCCGAACCAGGCGACGTTCTGCGGCGCGGCCGAGTTCTTCGGACGCGACGACGGCTGGGCGGGCCTGCAGAAGGCCTACGGCTTCACGCTGCCCGCCGACAAGCGTTCCGAGTTGGCGCTCGGCGCGATCTACGCCTCCATCGACCGCAGCAACCCGTGCAACTTCGGCGAAGTGTTCGCGACCGACGGGCGCGTGAAGTCGATGGGGCTGACGGTGCTCGACGACGACAAGGCGTTCTTCCCGATCTACAACCCGGCGATCTCCATCCGGACGCCGGTGCTCGACCAGCACCCCGACATCGAGAAGATCCTCGCGCCCGTCGCTGCGGCGCTCGACGACGAGACGCTGCAGACGCTGAACGCGTCCGTGGACGTCGACGGCAAGGATCCGGCCGCCGTCGCCCACGACTGGCTGCAGCAGAAGGGCTTCATCGGCCGGTGATCCCGGACGCGAGCGTCACCCGAGCGTGACGCCCGCCTTGCCCAGTTTGAAGGACGCCTTCGTGCGCTCGTTGCGGCAGGTGACGGCCGCGGAGGCGTCCATGGTGCAGCGGAGGTCCCCGGCGACGAGCGTCCTGCCGGACGGCAGCACGGCGATCTCGCGCGGGTAGCCCGAGCCCTTGATCACCTTCCATTCGCCGTAGTCGGAGACCCAGTCGACGTTGGGGCTGCCGTGCTCGACCCAGCCGATCGTGTTGCCCCGGCACGTCCAGGACGCCCGCCCCGCCAGCGAGAGCGTGTCGGGGTCGAGGCCGTTTTTGCACAGCCCCTTCGTGGTCGGCGCCTGCTTGCGGGCGGCGTCCGTGGCCCGGCAGTCGACGCCCTGCTTCGCGAGCGAGCAGGCGTAGGTGCCGTCCGGGGAGACGAAGTCGGCGCGCGTCCCGGCGACGTCGAGGTAGGGGGTCGCGGTGTCCTGCACGCGCAGTTCCCCGCCCGCGAACGTGACCGCCGCGGTGTGCCGCACCGCCGGGCCGCCTTCGGTGTCGTAGGCCGACCAGGTGAGGGTCGTCTTGGCGCCGGCGCTGCTGAGGGAGTTCACGTCGGCGTGCATCCGCTCGTGCCCCGTGGCGAGGTCGTACCAGCCGAGCAGGGTGCCGCCGGACCCGACCAGCAGCAGCTTCGCCGGCCGGGTCGGCCCGCCGAGCGAGCACTCGTACGAGACGAGGCCCTGCCGGTACCCGAGCCCGAGGACGTCCGCGAAGGCGAACGTGCCCTTGTCGAGCACCAACTCACCCTTGCCGTAGCCCACGACCTTGCGGGCGTGGCCGTCCACGAGCCGCTGGGCCGGCAGCTGGCAGTGGGCCGGCACCTCCGCGGTCTTCAAGGTGGCCAGCGTCACGTCGGTCTTCGGCCCACCCTGTGAGGACGCCGCCGTCGCGCCGGCGGCCGTGACCGACGGCGACGAGACGATCGGCGCGTCCGGGGACGAGGTGATCGACGACGAGCACGCGGTCAGCGCGAGCGCGGCCGTGGTGAGTGCGAGCAGGCGGCGAAGAATCCCCATGTCAGGACCCTAAGCAGCGCCCCGGTCAACCCTTGAGGTCTGGTTTGTCCCCATTAATGCGGGGTCGCGCCTCAGTTCTTCAGGGTGACGCCGGCCTGGTTCAGGGCGAAGGACGCCCCGGTCGCCGTGTTCTTGCACGTCACCCCGGAGGTCGCCATCGAGCAGCGGTACGTCCCGGCGACCAGCGTCCTGCCGTAGGGGAGGACGGCCACCTTCGTGCTGAAGCCGGAGTCCGGGAGCACCTGCCACCGGCCGTAGCGGTAGGGCCAGTCGACCATGGCGTAGAGGTCGGTCCTCTCGGTGGGGTCGGCGACCTGGCCGCTCGCGCACGACCACGACGCCGAACTCGTGACGCCGATCGCGTTCGGGGTGCCGCCGCTCGGGCAGACCTCGCTGGCAGGCGGGGCCTTCTTCATCGCGCCCGGTGTCGCCGCGCAGGTCGCCCCGTCAGGCCCGAGGTGGCACAGCAGCCTGCCCGTCGGCGAGACGAAGTCGGCGGAGTTCTGGAGCTTCACGTAGCTCGGCTCGGCCTCGGTGACGCGCAGCTTGCCGTCCGCGAACGCGACGCTCGACGTGGTGTGGACGACGTCGGTGCCGGCCCCCTCGTAGGCCAGCCAGCGGACCACGACCGGGTTGCCGCCCGTCATCGTGTCGACGTTGGCGTGCTCGGCCTGGTAGGCCGTGCCGAGGTCATAGTTCGCGAGCAGCTTGCCACCGTCGCCGATCAGGAGGAGGCGCTGCGGCCATCCCACGCCGCCGGCGTTGCACTGGTAGGCGACGAGGGCCTGCTTGTAGCCGAGCCCGGCGAGGTCGACGAACGCGTACATGCCCCGGTCCAGCATGAGCTCGCCGGTGCCCGGCGAACCCTTGGTCGTCTTGCCGTTCACCAGCCGCTGGGCGGGTAGCTGGCAGTTGGCCGGGACCTCGGCGGTCTTCAACGTGGCCAGGGTGACGTCGGTGCCCGCGGGCGCTGCCTCCGACGGCTGGGCCACCCCCGTGGACGCCGGCGCCGCGGCGGGTACCGTCACGGTCGATCTGGCGGCGGGCGTCGGGCTGACCTGCTGGACGACCTCCACGACGGGCGGTGCCGCGCACGAGGTCAGGGCCAGGGCGGCGAAGGCCGTCACCACAAACGCGCGACGAAGTGTCTCCATGAATCGCACGCTAGTGAGGCGTCCGGTCAGGAGGGCCTGCGCGGGCGTCCGGTTGCGCGGGCGGACGCCTCCCGCAGCGAGCTTTACGCTGTCGGAGTGGGCTTGTCCGTGGAGATCGTCCTGCTGCTGGTCGCGCTCGGCGCGTTCGGCGGCCTCGTGCAGGGCAGCGTCGGCTTCGGCCTGGGCGCCATCGCGTCGCCCATCGTGGCGCTCGTACGGCCCGAGCTGGTGCCCGTCGCGATCATGATGGCCGGCGGCGGGCTGCCCCTCGCGACGATCGCGACGGAGTGGCGCCACATCGACTGGGCGGCGTTCGGCTGGGTGATGCTCGGACGCCTGCCGGCCACCGTCGCCGGCGTGCTGATCGTCGCGGCCGTCCCGGCCCGCGTGCTGCAGGGCCTCGTGGGCGCGATCGTGCTGCTGATGGTCGTGATCTCAGCGATCCGCCTGACCATCCCGCGCACCCGGCTGACGCTCGTGGGAGCCGGCGCGCTCACCGGACTGACGGGCACGGCGTCCGGCATCGGTGGGCCCCCGATCGCGATCGTCCTGGCCGACGACCCGCCGCCGCGGGCGCGCGCCACGATGGGGCTGGTGTTCCTGGTCGGGGTGCTCGTCGGGCTCGCCGGCCTCGCGGCGGCCGGCTCCGTCACGCCGGACGCCGTCGGCGGCGGCCTGGTCTTGTTGCCCGCGGCCGTCGTCGGGTTCACGGTCTCCGTCCGGGTGCGGCGGCACCTGTCGAACGAGGGTTTTCGTCGGGGCGTCCTGCTGCTCAGCGCGGTGACCGCGGCGATCCTGCTGGTCAGGGTGCTGTTGGGGTAGGCGCCCGTTCAGTAGACAAGACCGATGTCTCACCAATCGGGCAACGGGCGTAGGCTTGCTCGGTGCAGTACGAACCAGTCACCCAAGACGCCGGGGCCACGGCGTCCCCCACCACCAGGCCGCACAAGGGGCGGATCATCATCTCCTCCCTGGTCGGCACGTCCATCGAGTTCTACGACTTCTACGTCTACGCGACCGCCGCGATCTCGGTCTTCCCGTTCCTGTTCTTCCACTCCGACTCCGACACCGGCGCGCTGCTGGCGTCCCTCGCGACGTTCGGCGTCGCGTTCGTCGCTCGCCCCATCGGGTCGGTGCTCTTCGGCCACTTCGGCGACCGGACCGGCCGCAAGGCGACGCTGCTGGCGTCCCTGCTCACGATGGGCATCGCGACCGTCCTGATCGGGCTGCTGCCCACCTACTACCAGATCGGGCTCTGGGCGCCGACGCTGCTCGCGATCATGCGCTTCTGCCAGGGCCTCGGGCTCGGCGGCGAATGGTCGGGGGCGTCCCTGCTCGCCGGCGAGAACTCGCGCCCCGGTCACCGCGGCTTCGACGCGATGTGGCCCCAGCTCGGCGCGCCCATCGGCTTCCTGTTCGCGAACGGGTTCTTCTACCTGCTGACGCAGAGCATGCACTACGACTCGACGACCGCGACCCACCAGCACCCGTTCCTGATCTGGGGCTGGCGGCTGCCGTTCCTGGCGTCGCTCGTGATCGTGGTGTTGGGCGTGTACGTGCGGTTCAAGCTCGACGAGACCCCGTCGTTCAAGAAGGCCCGCGCCGCCGGCCAGGTGGTGAAGTCGCCGCTGCGCGAGACGTTCCGGACGAGCTGGCGCGAGGTGATCCGCGGCACGTTCGTGATGCTCGCCACCTACACGCTGTTCTACCTGATGACGACGTGGATCCTGTCGTACGCGATCGGCAAGACGTCCAGCGGCCTGCTCGGCATCAGCTACAGCCGGTTCCTGGTGCTGCAGCTCATCTCGATCATCGCGTTCGCCATCATGACGCCGATCTCTGGCTGGCTGGGCGACCGGTTCGGCCGCAAGGCGTTCCTCGGCACCGTCACCGCCGCCATCGCCGTGTTCGGCCTCACGTTCGGCCTGTTCCTGGACCGCGCCCGCATCGGGACCGGCGAGAACGCCGACATGGGGCACCTGCTCGCGTTCCTGCTGGTGGGCATGACCCTGATGGGCCTCACGTTCGGCATCCAGTCCGCGCTGCTGCCCGAGTTGTTCCCGACGAACGTCCGCTACACCGGCTCGGCCATCGCGTACAACGTCGCGTCGATCCTCGGTGCGGCCGTCGCCCCGTTCATCGCGGCCTGGCTGGCCGCGACGTTCGGCCCCGAGAGCGTGGGCCTGTACCTGACGAGCATGGCCGTCCTGACGCTCATCGCCGTGCTGAGCGTCAAGGAGACCTCCCGCGTCGACCTGGACGCCATCGGCGGCCAGGCCCCCGACGACGAGCCCGAGAAGGTGGCCGTGGGCTGACCCGCGTCCCTCTCGCTCGCCTCATCGGGCCCCCGGCTGCTGCCGGGGGCCCGCGTCGTTGGGGGGCGTCCGTGCGGTTCCCAGTGTGCCTACCGTCTCAGTATGAAATACGCCCCGGGACGCCGCGTGCGCCGGTGGTTTAGTGTCGCCATCGCTCGTTGAATATAAGGATCTCCCGATGACTCTCCTGTCGGCCGGACCGGCCCTCGCGCGCCGGTGTTGTTGTCGCTGACCGCGACCACCATCCCCTTCTTCCACCGGCCACTTCGATAGGACAACTCATGCAATTCCTGCTTCTTCTCGCCCTCGTGGGCTTCGGCGCGCAGCTCGTCGACGGCTCCCTCGGCATGGCGTACGGCGTCACGTCGACCACCCTCCTGCTCGCCGTCGGCGCGAATCCCGCCGCCGCGTCCGCCACCGTGCACCTCGCCGAGATCGGCACGACGCTCGCGTCGGGGGCGTCCCATTGGCGCTTCGGCAACGTCGATTGGAAGGTCGTGGGCCGCGTCGGCGTCCCCGGCGCGATCGGCGCGTTCCTCGGCGCGACGTTCCTGTCGTGGATCTCGACCGACCTCGCCGCCCCGATCATGGCGGTGATCCTGCTGAGCATCGGCACGTACATCCTGATCCGCTTCACGCTCCGCGGCGTCTCGACCAAGCACCTCGGCAAGCCGCTGCGCCGGCGGTTCCTCGCGCCGCTCGGCCTGTTCGCCGGCTTCGTGGACGCCACGGGTGGCGGCGGCTGGGGCCCGATCGGCACCCCGGCGCTGCTCTCCAGCGGGCGCCTGGAGCCGCGGAAGGTCATCGGCTCGATCGACACCTCGGAGTTCCTCGTCTCGGTGGCGGCCAGCCTCGGCTTCCTGATCGGCCTCGGCCACCACGGCGTGAACGTCCCGTGGGCGCTGGCGATCTTGGCCGGCGGCGTGCTGGCCGCGCCGCTCGCCGCCTGGATCGTGCGGCGCGTCCCGGCGCGCCTGCTCGGCTCGGCCGTCGGCGGGCTGATCGTCTTCACGAACGTGCGCAGCCTGCTGCGCAGCGACTGGGTGGACGCGCCGGCGTCCGTCCAGCAGCTCGCCTACGTGGCCGTCGCGATCGTGTGGGCCGCCGCGATCGCCTACTCGGTGCGCGCCTACCGCGCCGAGCAGCGCGAGCTGGCGGCGTCCGGGGTGGACCGGCAGCGCGAGGCCGCGGCCGAGCGCTCCTGAGGCCGAACGGCCTGCCGGCCGGCGGGGCCGGTGGCAGAGTGGGGCCATGGCTACCGTCAACCTCCACGCTCCCGCCGACCGGACCGACCTGCCGCTCGTCCTGCTCCCGCCGTTCCCGCTGGATTCGCGGGTGTGGGGCGACGTGAGCGGCCTGTTGGGTGGTGACGTCATCACGGTCGACGCCCCCGGCTTCGGCGGGCAGACCGACTCCGACCCCAGCCTGGACTCCTACGCCCGCGCGGTGCTCGCCGCGCTCGACGCCCGCGACGTCCATCGTTTCGTCGTCGCCGGCAACTCCGTGGGCGGCTACGTCGCCATCACGTTGGCCGACCTCGCTCCGGACCGGGTCGCGGGGCTCGGGCTGGTGGGCACGAAGGCGGGGCCGGGGCCCGACGAGTCGGCCGGACGCCTCGCCATGGCCGCCGCCGCGGACGCCGGCACCCCGGTCGCCGAGCTGCTCGCGCCCATGGTCGCGAAGCTGGTCTCGCCCACCTCGCGGGCGACCGTGCCGGGGCTGGGCGATCGGGTGGACGCCTGGGCGGCCGAGGCGTCCGCGGAGGGCGTCGCGTGGCTGCAGCGCGCGATGGCGGACCGGCCCGACCGGCTCCACGTCCTGGAGCGCACCGGCGTGCCGGCGACCATCGTCTATGGGCTCGAGGACCCGCTGTCCAGCCCGGAGATCCAGCAGGAGATGGCCGGGGCGCTCGGTGTCGAGGCGATCGGCGTCACCGGGTCGGGGCACCTGGTGCCCCTCGAGAACCCCGGTGCCGTCGCGGACGCGCTGCGGGCCACCTGGGACGCCGCGCGCCGGTGACGCCGGGCCACCCGCGGGACCCGTTCGTCCGGCGGGGTGGCGCCCGGCGCGCCTGAGCGGACGCCCGCCTCAGTCGGTCTCCGCGATCGCCCGCAGGGCGGCGTCGCGGGCGAGGGCCGAGCGGCGCGGCGTCCGGTCGCCGAGGACGCCGACGGTCATGCCGGAGGTGCGGCCGACGGCCGGCGTCCGGGCGGTGCCGCCGCGGGCGTCGTCACCGCGGACGCAGAAGATGCGGGCGCGCTCGGCCAGCTCGGCGACGCGGGCGTTCACCTCGGGGGTGTCCGTCAGCGCGAGCGCGTACCAGGGCTCGCCGAACAGGTCGTCGGCGAAGTCGTCGGCCACCCAGCGGATCTCCCCGGCGTCCACGCGGTCCCGCAGGGCCGGCGTCACCGTCGGCGCGACCAGCCTGACGGACGCCCCGGCGTCCAGCAGCCGCGCCACCCGCCGCTCGGCGACGGACCCGCCGCCGACCACCAGGACGTCCCGCCCGGCGAGCATCAGCCCGGCCAGGTAGGCGGGCGAGCCCGATCCGGCGCCGGGGTCGCCGGCGGCCTCGCGGTAGCGGTCCACGACGACGGCGGCGAGCTCGTCGCAGTCGCCGATGACGCCGGCGATGCGCACCTCGGCGTCCGGGTGCTCGACCAGCCACGCGGAGACCTCCTGCGCGGTCCACTGCTGCAGCATGCCCGGGAAGAGATAGTTCGGCAGCACCACGATGCGCCGCGCGCCCGCCCCGTAGGCCTCCGACAAGGCGTCCGGCAGGCTGGGACGCGTCACCTGGATGAAGCCGGCGATCGCCCGCTCGAACCCGCCCTCCTCGACGACGAGCCGGGTCAGCCGGGCGTGGTCGGCGTTCGTGTCGGGCAGGGACGTCCCGCGCCCCAGCACGACCACCGTCGCCTCGGACGCCGCCCAGTCGCCCAGCGCCTCCCGCGCCCGCAGCAGCAGCGCCCGGCGCAGCCGCGGGTCCGCGCCCAGGTGCCGCGCGTAGGCGACCGTGGCGCCCGGGCGGGTGCGGCGTCCGGCCTCGATGGCCGCCGGGATGTCCGACTGCACGTGCCCGCCGGTGCCCAGCATCAGCGGCGCCACGACGGCGTGCGGCTCGTCGGCGCGGGCCAGCGCGTCGGCGAGCGCCGCGTCGATGGTCGGCGGGGTCAGCTCGACGAACCCGACCGACACGTCGACGCCGGGCAGCAGCCCGCGCACGCGCTCGACGAACCGGAAGCACTCCTCGGCGCCGGGGTCGACGCGCGTCCCGTGGCCGGCGATGACCAGCGGCGCGCTCACTGCTTGCCCATCCACTGGTAGTCGCGCGGGGTCACGATGGCGACGCCGCCCACGCCGGTGGCCACCGGGCGCGTCGTCGACGAGCCGACGACCACGAGCGAGTGCATGTCCACGATCTCCGGGTCGAACTCGGCGAGCGTCGTCACCGTCACCGACTGCTCAGGACGCTCCGCGTCCCGCACCACGCACACCGGCGTCGTCGGCGGCCGGTGCTCGGCCATGATCTCGAGCGCGCGCGGCAGGTGCATGACCCGCTTACGGCTGCGCGGGTTGTAGAACGTCACCACGAAGTCCCCCTCGGACGCGGCGACGAGCCGCTTCTCGATCGTCGCCCAGTCGGTGTGCAGGTCGGACAGGCTGATCGTCGCGTGGTCGTGCCCCAGCGGCGCGCCCAGGATCGCGGACGCCGCCAGCTCGGCCGTCACGCCCGGCACGATCTCGACGTCGAGCCCCTCGGTGCCGCGCTCCAGCGTCGGGCTGGCCATCGCGTAGATCGCGGGGTCGCCCGAGCAGACGAGCGCGACCGTCCGGCCCTTGCGGGCCTCGGCGATCGCGAGGGCGGTGCGTTCGTCCTCGGCGCCCATGCCGGACGCCAGGATCTCGGTGCCGGGGCGCAGCAGGTGCCGGATCTGCTCCACGTACGGCCGGTGCCCCAGCACGAACGAGGACGCCTGCAGCACCGCCTTCGCGCGCGGCGTCAGCAGGTCGTCGCTGCCCGGCCCGAGGCCGACGACCGCGACGCGGCCCAGGGGGGCGAGGCGTCCGATCGCGCAGGTGGCGTCGGGCGTCTTGCGCTTCTCGACGACCAGCTCGGCCCCGCGGGCCAGCACGGACGCCTCCGCGACGCTCGGCGTCCCGACGGCCGCGGCGGGCGCGGCGCTCGGGTTGGGCACGCTCTGCTCGGCCAACTGCTCGGCCGGGTACGTGAGCAGGGGGACGCCGAGGCGTCCGGCCAGCTCGACGAGCCCTGGCTCGTCGGCCTTGGCGTCGACGCTGGTCAGCGCGGCGAGGGACTCCTTCGCGAGCCCCGCTTCGGCGAGGGTGGCGTCGAGCAGGGCCTCGCAGTCGTCGGCGGACGTCCCGCGGTTGCAGCCCATGCCGGCCACCAGCGACGGGGGCCGCAGCACGACGGTCGGCAGGCCGGAGGGCTCGACGGCGGCGGCGTCCGAGACGACGATGCGGACGACCGGCTCCCCGGACGGCAGCTCGCGCACGTGCGTGCCCCGGCGCTCCAGCCTCGGGACGCCGGGCTCGGCCACGTTCGTCGGCAGCGGCGGCATCGGCCACGGCCGCTCGCGGACGAGGGCGACCGGCTCGCCGTCCAGGAGCGCGCGGGTGACCCCGGCGACGTCGCCCGCGTACGGCCAGCCGAGCGTGTCGAGCGCCTGGACGCCGAGCGAGTCGGTCGCGGTCGTCAGGACGGCCGTCGCGCCCAGCCCCTCGGCCAGCCGGGACGCCAGCGCGTTCGCCCCGCCGCCGTGCCCGCCGACGAGCGGCACGCAGAACCGGCCGCCCTCGTCGACCACGACCACCCCGGGGTCGGTCTTCTTCGACGCGAGCAGCGGCGCGATCAGGCGCGTCGTCGCGCCGAGGGCCAGGTGGCTCACGATGAGGTCGCACTCGGCCCACGCGCGCGGCAGCCCCTCGGACGCCGGCCCGTCGTAGCGCCGGGTGGGCCCGACGAGCGCGTCGATGGCGTCGGCGTGGGCGCGGCTGGCGGGGGAGTTCGTGACCTGCCCGATGACGCCCTCGTCGACGTCGCGGACGGCCGGGGCCAGCCAGCCGGCTGTCCCGGCGATGGGGGCCTGCTCGCCCGCCGACTCGGGCGCATCGGGGTGGTGCGCCAGCACCAGCACGACGTGGGGCTGCTCGGCCTGGGCGACGCGGGCCTCGTCCTCGGTGAGCACGCGGACGCGCTCGTCGGCCTCGCCGAGCCGCTCGGCGACGACGAACGTCCGGCCCAGCCCGGCCAGCGCGGACGCCAGCTCGGCGACCCCGATCTTCGGGTCCGTCAGGACGCCGACCTTGCCGTGCTCGCGGCACGCCGCGACCGCCGGGGTGGGGTCGTTGCCGTGCGCGGAGACGAGCAGCGCGTCGTCCCAGGGGACGCCGACCGCCGCGAACGCGGCCTGCAGCGAGGTGGGCGCGGTGACGACGCGGGGGTGCAGGCCCGCCGCGCGCATCCGCCGGACGACTCCGTAGAACAGCGGATCCCCGGACGCGACGCAGACGGCGTCCTCACCCTCGGCCAGCGCGGCCAGCCGGTCGACGGCCGGCTGGATCGGCCCGAGGACGACGCGGCGCTCCTCGGGGACGCCGAGGGCGTCCAGGTGGCGGCGGCCGCCGACGACGACGGACGCGCGGGCGGCGGCCTCGCGTAGGGCGTCCGTGATCTCGCCGAGGTAGCCGTAGACGGTGATCACTGGGGGTCTCCTTCGGGGTCGGGCCGGTCCGCGGCGACGCCGAGTGCGCCGCGGCTACGCAATTCGCGCTGGGCCTCGGGCTCGGCGTCCCGGTATTCGTGGCGGAAGCCGGGGTGATAGAGGTGGCTGCGCGCGTCGATGGGGCCCTCGCGGAGCGCCGGCCCGACGAGGATCACCGTGTGTTTCCACAGCTTGTGCTGCTTCATCGTGGCGTGGAGTTCGTCGAGGCGGCAGCGCATCATGAGCTCGTCGGGCCAGGTGACCTGATGCCCGATGATGACGGGCGTCTCGGGCGGGTAGCCGCCGGCGAGCAACTCCTCTTCGAGGGCCTTGTTGCGGGCCGCCGACAGGTAGAGCGCCATCGTCGTGCCGTGCTGCGCGAACGACCGGACCGATTCGCGCGGCGGCATCGGCGTCCGGCCGCCTTCGAGCCGGGTGAGGATCAGGCTCTGGGCCACCTCGGGGACGGTGATCTCGACGTCCATGCGGGCGGCCGCCGCCGAGAACGCGCTGATGCCCGGGATCGTCTCGTAGGCGACGCCGAGCTGGTTCAGCAGGTCGCGCTGCTCGGCGGTCGCGCCGTAGATGGACGGGTCGCCCGTGTGGACGCGGGCCACGAGCAGCCCCTCGTCGCGGGCGCGCTCGTACAGCGGCTGGATGTCTTCGAGGGACGCCGACGCCGAGTCGACCATGACGGCGTCCGGGCGGTGGTGCTCCACGATCTGGGGGCTGACGAGGGAGGACGCCCAGATGACGATGTCGGCGTCCCCGATGACGCGGTGGCCTCGCAGCGTGATGAGGTCGGGCGCGCCCGGCCCCGCGCCCACGAAGACGACCTTGCCGCGCGGGGACGCCTCGGCCTCGCGTGCCGAGTGCGGGACGGCGCTCACAGGCGTCCGCCCGTCGAGGTGCGGCGGGGCGCGGAGAGCACCGTCGAGAAGTAGTTCGCGGGGCCGTCGGCGTCGGACGCCGGGACGATCCGCTGCCCGGGCAGGCCCACGTTCGTGCCGACGAGGGTGTCGCGGTCGGCCGAGGCGAGGCGTCCGAGCACCTCGGGAAGCCGGCGTCCGGCCTTGTAGGCGACGACCGTGTCGGCGAACTCGGATGCGCGGTCGAGGGTGTCGAGCCCGCTGGTCACGGGCACGAGCGCGAGGACCTCGGTGCCCTCGACGAGCGGCGTCCGGGAGGCCGCCGCGAGCGCCTGCATCGCCGTGATGCCCGGGACGACCTCGATCTCCACGTCGGGGAACCGGCCCAGCACCGTGCCGGCGAGGTAGCTGAACGTCGAGTAGACGCTGGGATCGCCGACCGTCGCGAAGCTGACCGTCTGGGCGCCCGCCTCGAACGCCTCGATCGCGGCCGCCGCCGACGTCTCCCACGCCTTCGCCCGGCGCGCGGTCACGCCCGAGCGGTCGGCCATGGTGAACGGCACGCGCCGGATCTTCTCGGACGCCGCCGGGGCGGCCGTCACGACGATCGTCTCGGCGCGGCCCGCGTCATCGCCGGACGCCTCCGTCGCCGGGACGAGCACGACATCGCTGGCCTCCAGCGCGCGGACGGCCTTGAGCGTGACGTGTTCGGGGTCTCCGGGGCCGACACCGACCCCAACGAGACGGCGTGGTGGGTGTGCGGCGTCCATGAACGGCCTCCTCAGGTCTCTCGCCCGACAGTGGTGCCTCGGCGACGCGGAGTTCCTGGCTCGCCGGGGATCGTTCCCCGGATCACAGTGGCGGGACCGCCCCGGATTTGCACCGGGTTCCTCGCAAACGTCGGGGGACAGTCTCGCACACCCCGCTGCTTTCGTGCCGCGTGCCCGAGGCGGCCGTCCGCGGGGGCGGTTCTCTCCCCGAGGGCGTTTCTACCTGACGTTCTCCACACTCCAGTGTGGAGAACGTCACACGGGGGCGTGAGTGGGGTGCACTCGGGGCGCGGTGGGTCGGCTTGCGCTGCGCGGGGGGAGTCGACGAGCGGCCCCCGTCCGGGACGTCCGGTCGATTTGCCGCCACTCGATGACGGTCTGGTGGCGAATCCGCGCTCACGGCCACCGGTCATGGTGAATCGAGTGGTGGCAAATCGACTGGGCGAGGCGGCGCCTCGATTCTGAGGGATCCCCCTTGGTCCCACACTCGTGGCCCCACACTCGGCCAACAGCGCCCTCAGGACGCCGCCCTCATCAGGGCGTCGACGTCCAGGTGGGCGTCCACGGCGTCAGCGAGGGTCTCGATCATGCGCTCGCGCCGCTCGGCGTAGCCGAGCGCGCCGGGGGTGGGCGTCCAGTCGCGGCCGGCCTGGTGGGCGGCCTCGGTGAGCCAGGCGCGACGGAAGGCGTCCGTCTCGAGGGCGCCGTGCCACATGGTTCCCCAGACGGCGCCGCGCCGGCAGCCGTCGAGGAACGGCTCGGCCTCGCCCGTCACGCGGCACACCCCGTGATGGATCTCGTACCCCCCGACCGGCACGCCGCGCCACTCGCCGGACGGCGTCCCCAGCACCTTGTCATCCCCGAATTCGACGCTCACCGGCAGCAGGCCGAGCCCCGCGATCGTCCCGCCCCCGGACGCCTCCGTGCCGCCCTCGTCGCCGATCGTCTCCGCGAGCATCTGGTAGCCGCCGCACACCCCGAGCACCGGACGCCCCTGCGCTGCCCGGGCCGCCACGGCGTCCGCGAGGCCGCGGTGCCGCAGCCACCCCAGATCGGACACCGTCGACCGCGACCCCGGCAGGATCGCCAGATCCGCCTCGGCGACCACCTGCGGGTCGGTCGTGACGACCACGTCGACGCCGGGCTCGCCCGCGAGGGCGTCCACGTCGGTCGCGTTGCTGACCCGCGGCAGCCGGACGACCGCTACCCGCAGATCCCCCTCCGCCACCCCGGACGCCTCCCGCCGCCAGCGGCCGACCTCGAGGGCGTCCTCGCCGTCGAGCCAGACGTCCGGCAGCCACGGCAGGACGCCGACGTTCGCCAGCCCGGTCCGGCGCGAGATCTCCACGAGACCGGGATCGAGGATCGACTGATCCCCCCGGAACTTGTTGATCACGAACCCGCGCAGCAGCGCCCGGTCGGCGTCGTCGAGCAGGCCCCACGTGCCGAAGATCGACGCGAGCACCCCGCCGCGGTCGATGTCGCCCACCAGCACGACCGGCAGACCGAAACGCCTGGCCAGCCCCATGTTCACGTAGTCGCCGGCGCGCAGGTTGATCTCGGCGGGGGAGCCCGCGCCCTCGCAGACCACCAGCTCGTGCCCGGACGCCAGCTCCGCGTACGCCGCCCACGCCGCCTCGGCCAGCTGGCCGCGTCCGGTCGCGTACTCGCCGGCGTCCAGCACCCCGCCCGGACGCCCGCGCACCACGATGAAGCTCCGCCGGTCGGTCCCCGGCTTCAGCAACACGGGGTTCATCGCCGACGACGGCGTCACCCCCGCCGCGAGCGCCTGCAGGTACTGCGCGCGCCCGATCTCGGCGCCGTCGGGACACACCATCGAGTTGTTCGACATGTTCTGCGCCTTGTAGGGCACGACATCGACGCCGCGCCGCCGCAGCGCCCGGCACAGTCCGGTCACCACGAGCGACTTGCCCGCGTCCGACGACGTCCCGGCGATCAGGATGCCCGCCATACCCCGCTCCTCCTCCGGCCCGCGCTCCACGCGACCCCGCTCGCAAACCCGGCCCCCAACGCGGCCGCGGCGAGCGTCACCCGCGTGACCAGCCGGGACGCCGCCCGCACCTCGCGGGCGCCCGGCTTCGGCCACGACTCGTCTCCGAGCGTCGGACGCACCTCCACCCCGGACGCGTACACGTTCCGCCCGCCCAGCCGGACGCCCAACGCCCCCGCCCACGCGGCCTCGCACCAGCCGCCGTTCGGGCTGGGGTGCCGCGCGTGGCCGGCGAGCAGCGAGCGCCAGGCCCGCCGCGCGTCGCCGCCGACGCTCGGGGCCAACCCGGACGCCAGCAGCCCGGTCACCCGCGCCGGCACGTAGTCCAGCAGATCGTCGAGCCGTGCGGACGCCGTCCCGAACCGGGCGTACCGCGGCGTCCGGTGGCCGACCATCGCGTCGAGGGTGTTCGCCGCCCGATGCACGAGCAGCCCCGGCACCCCGGCCACCGCGCCCCAGCACAGGGACGCGACCGCGGCGTCCGCCGTGTTCTCCGCGAGCGACTCGACGGTCGCGCGGCCGAGTTCGCCGGCGTCCAGGCCCTCCGGGGAGCGCCCGCACAGCGACGGCAGGGCGGCGCGGGCGGCGTCCAGGTCGTCGACGTCGAGCGCGTCGGCCATCGCCTCGCCGGTCGCGCGCAGCGTGCGCGCGCCGAGCACCGCCCACGTCGCGGCGGCCGTCGCGAGCGCATGCACCACCGGACGCCCGCGCGTCGCCCGCTCGACCACCGCCCCCAGGGCCAGCACCGGCGCCACGCAGGCAACCGCGTACCGGACGCCCGCGGCCCGGGAGTCCCCATAACAGTGGGGTTCCAGGCGGGCCGCGTAGGCCCCGAACAGGGCGACGGGGTGCCCGCGGCGGGGGTCGCCGAACGCGGCGTCGGCCGCCACGCCCAGCAGCAGGCCGACGGCGCGGCTCGGATGGTGGCTCACACCCATGTTCCTACGGCACGGGCGGGCGCGGGGGCAACCCTCACCGCGTCCCACCTAGTCAGGGCCAAGAGACGAACGCGCCCGCCGCGGGGGAGGCGGGCGGCGTCCCGACGGGTCTAGCGTGGGGCCATGCGCGACGAGCACGCCTTCTCGACCCGGCCGATCACGGAGTTGTACACGTGGTTCGCCGGGGAGACCGAGCCGACGTCGGCGACTTGGGCGGCCCTGTGCCGCTGGATCGCCGAGACCCCGGCGGTCCACGCCCGGCTGGACGCCCTCCCCGGGCGCAAGCGCCAGCCGAACATCTTCCTCGCCGCCGTCCGCTACCTCGGCGGGCCGACCGAGCCGGGGCCGCGTTTCCTCGCCTGGTTCGACGAGCACTGGCCCGAGATCGAGCGGGTGATCCTCGCCCGCTCCACCCAGACCAACGAGCCCGGACGCTGCGCGGTCTTCGCCCCCGTCCTCGCGTCGCTGCCGCAGCCGATCTCCCTGCTCGAGGTCGGCGCGTCCGCCGGCCTGACGCTCTACCCCGACCGGTACCGCTACCGCTACGCGGGGGCCGTCGAGGCCGAGATCACCCCACCGACCGCCCCTGCGGACGCCCCCCTCCTCCGCTGCCGCGTCACCGGGACGCCGCCCGGCGACCCCACCTACCTCGTCGTCTCGGCGCGCGCCGGGCTCGACGTCGCGCCCCTCGACCCGAGCGACCCCGACGACGCCCGCTGGCTCCGCTCGCTCGTCTGGCCGGGTGACGACGAGCGCGAGGCCCGCCTCGCCGAGGCCCTCGCCCTCGTAGGCGCCAAGCCGCCGCACCTCCTCCGCGGGGACCTGACCGACAAGCTCGACGCCCTCCTCGCCCTCGCCGCGCCCGGCACGACGCCGGTCGTCGTGAACTCCGCGACGCTCGCCTACCTCGAGCGCCCCGAGCGGGACGCCTTCGTCGCCCGCGTCCGGGACGCCGGCGTCCATTGGCTGTCGTTCGAGGGGCCGTCCGTGGTGACGTCGCTGCGCGGCGTCCTGCCCGATGCGGACGCCTGGCGCTCGCGTCCCCACTTCGTCGTCGCTCTCGACGGGACGCCGCTCGGCCGCGCGCACGCGCACGGCCGGTGGGTCGAGTGGGAGTGAGTCGTTCATCTGTCGCCC
Source organism: Nigerium sp. (assembly GCF_039811905.1). Taxonomy (NCBI): domain Bacteria; kingdom Bacillati; phylum Actinomycetota; class Actinomycetes; order Propionibacteriales; family Propionibacteriaceae; genus Nigerium; species Nigerium sp. Next base: position 17,346 of record NZ_JBDHZL010000051.1, read on the forward strand.
ATGCGTACGTGAAAACCTACGCTCGATCCAAGGGGGCGAAGGTGGTCCCTGGTGCTCGGTGTTCCTGGTGAGTCAACGTGGCAGGTCTGTCGCCCACTGGCGGAGGAGGGCGTGGCACACCTCAGGCCGGTCGAGGTGAACGTTGTGGCCGGCGCCGTCGAGCGCCGCGTAGGTCGCGTGCGGGTACCAGGCGCGGACGAGATCGAGCTGGTCCTGGTAGCCGACGACGTGGTCCTGGCGGCCGGTGAGGACCAGCGCAGGGCCGGTGAACTCACCCGCGCGTGTGTCCGGGTCGGCGTCGAGGGCGTAGTGCGCGCCCAGACGTTGCATGGCCGCCTGGTCGGCCGCTCGGATGCCGGACAGAGCATAGGTCTGAAACAGCCGCCACGTGGCCTGCGTCTGGCGCGCTGCTAGGGCGGTGAATTCACGTCTGTCGGCATCGTCCAGTTCGGCCAGCAACGCGTCATCACGCTCGCACACGGCGGACTCAGGCAATGTGCGACGCGATATGTCGGGTTGGACGACCGGTGCGATGAGTGCGAGACCCACGACTTGGTCCGGCCAGGGCAGGGGTGGAGCCGGAGCCGGGCAGGTCCACGTACCAGCGCTCCAGGCCGCCTGCCTCCGCCAGGGCGTCGTCCAGCGAAAGCAAGAGGCGG
>NZ_JBDHZL010000052.1:0-17590 GCF_039811905.1 Nigerium sp.
CGGACGCCCGCGGCCCCCGGACGCCGTCAGCCCTGCTGGGCCGCGCGCACCTTCTCGCCCTTGGCGAGGGCGGTCGCGCGCAGGTCGGCCTGGAAGGCCACCATCTTCTCGCGCAGCCCGTCGTCGGACGCCGCGAGGATCCGCACCGCCAGCAACCCCGCATTGCGGGCGCTGCCGATGGCCACGGTCGCGACCGGGACGCCTGCCGGCATCTGGACGATCGACAGCAGCGAGTCCATCCCGTCGAGGTACTTCAGCGGCACCGGGACGCCGATCACCGGCAGCGGGGTCAGCGCGGCGAGCATGCCGGGCAGGTGCGCGGCCCCGCCCGCGCCGGCGATGATCACCCGGAACCCGTTCTCGTGGGCCGAGCGGCCGAACGCGACCATGTCCTCCGGCATGCGGTGCGCGCTCACGACCTCGGCGGAGTAGCTGACCCCGAACTCGGCCAGCGCCGTCGCGGCGGCCTCCATCGTGGGCCAGTCGGAGTCGGAGCCCATCACGATGCCGACGTCAGCCATCAGCGGATCCCTTCCAGATAGTCGGACGCCGCCCGCGCGGCCCCCTGGACCGTCGCGACGTCGTCGCCGAACGTGGTGACGTGCCCGACCTTACGGCCGGGCCGCACCCCCTTGCCATACAGGTGCACCTTCACCGCCGGGTTCTCCCGCCACACCTCGGCGAGTTCGCCGAACAGGTCGTGCCGGTCGCCCCCGAGCACGTTGCTCATGACGACGACGGGCGCCCGGAGGTCGGTCGGCCCGAGCGGCAGGTCGGCGACAGCCCGGAGGTGGTTCTCGAACTGGCTCGTCACCGCCCCCTCGATGCTCCAGTGACCCGTGTTGTGCGGACGCATCGCCAGCTCGTTGACGACCACCCGCCCGTCCGGGTGCTCCATGAGCTCGACCGCCAGCAGTCCGACGACGCCGAGGGCGTCCGCGATCTCGATCGCCATCGCCTGCAACCCGGACGCCCGCCCCGCGTCCATGCCGGGCGCCGGCGTCGTCGTCTCGTGGCAGATGCCGTCGCGCTGGACGGTCTCGCTGACCGGGTACACGGCCGTCTCCCCGCCCGGACGCCGCGCCACCAGCACCGACAGCTCGCGCACGAACGGCACGAACTCCTCCGCCAGAATCACCGGCCGCGGGACGCCGCCCCCCTGCCCCTCGGCCGCGGACGCCGCGCCCTCGGCCCCGGACGCCGCGCCCTCGGCCTCAGCCTCTGCCTCGAGGCGCTCGGTCGGGCCGAGCTCGTGGGTGATCGCCTCGAACGGCTCGGACGCCTCCTCCGGCGAGCCGACCTTCCAGACGCCCTTGCCGTCGTAGCCGCCCCGCGACGTCTTCGCGATGACCGGCCACCCGTGCTCGGACGCGAACTCCGCCAGCTCGGCCGGGCTCGCGACCACGCGCCACGCCGGGCACGGGACGCCGAGCGCCGTGAGCCGCTCGCGCATGACCGCCTTGTCCTGGGCGTGCACGAGCGCCGACGGCCCCGGACGCACCGCGATGCCGCGCCGCTCTAGGTTCTCCAGCAGCGCGGTCGGGACGTGCTCGTGATCGAACGTGACCACGTCGCAACCGGCGGCGAAGGCGTCCAGTTCGGCGGCGTCCGTGTAGTCGCCGACGGTGGTGCCGGGCACCACCTGCGCCGCCGACGTCTCCGGCCCTTCCGCGAACAGCCGCACGTCGAGCCCGAGCGGGGTCGCCGCCTCGTGCAGCATGCGGGCCAACTGGCCCCCGCCGATGATTCCCACGATCGTCACAGCACGGCATCGTATTCGCCGCCGCGCGGCCCGCCGAATCGTGCCAAGATGACGACATGACTGCACACATCGTGGCCATGGGCGGCGGCGGTTTCGGTCCCTCCCCCCTCGGCGCCCCGACCAATCTCGACCGCTACCTCGTCGAGCTGACCGGCAAGCGCAGCCCGCTGGTGTGCTTCGCCCCGACGGCATCGGCGGACGACCCGCAATACATCAACAAGTTCCTCGTCGCCTACGGCACGCTCGGCGTCCGGGTGATGGTGCTCACCCTGTGGCAAGACGCGGCCCGCTCCGTCGAGCGGCTCGCGGACGCCGACCTGCTGGTCGTCGGCAACGGCGGCACGGTGAACCTGCTCGCGCTGTGGAAGGCGCACGGGGTCGACCGGGTCGTCCGGCAGCGCTACCAGCAGGGCGACGACTTCGTCATCGGCGGCATCTCGGCCGGCGCGAACGCGGTCTTCGAGGGCTTCGTCACCGACTCGTTCGGCCCGTTCCGCGCCGCGACCGGCGGGCTGGGGCTCCTGAAGGGCAGCTTCTGCTGCCACTTCGACGGCGAGGACGGCCGGGCGCCCTGCTACACGGACGCCGTCGCCAACGGCGACCTCGAGGGCGGGTGGGCCGCCGACGACGGTGCCGGCCTCCACTTCACCGACGGCAAGCTGGTGAAGTGCATCGCCGAGAAGCCGACGCAGCGGGTGTTCCGCATCGACCCGAGCGACCTGCCGACGTCGTCCGGCATCCTCACCGAACCCCAGCGCGTCGAGGTTCTCTGAAGCCCGCGGTGGCTCATGGCGGACAGTTTGCGTCCGCAATCTCCCGCGATCGCAGGCTTTCTGCACCGTCCCGCGCGAATGCTGTGGCTTGCTCACACCTCGTGAGCAAGCCACAGCATTCGCCCGCTTGCCCGGTGACAGCCGGACGCCGCCGGCCGGACGAGCGCGGACCCGCAGACCCGCGGGCCGGACGAGCGCAGAACCGCAGACCCGCAGACGCTCACACGTTCCGGAAGATGAGCGTGCGCTGGACGATGAAGTTCACCGTGGTCGCGATGCCCTGGGCGATCACGAACCCGACGAACTGCGCCACCCGCAGCCCGAACGAGGCGAACAGGGGCGGGTAGATCAGCGAGAACGTCCCGACCTGCAGCACGAAGGTCAGCAGGTACAGCACGACGACCTGCGCGAACCGTTTGCGCGAGCCGTCGGCCTTGAACGTCCACCGGCGGTTGATCAGGTAGGCGGTCGTCGTGCCCGCGACGAACGAGATGGCCTTGGCCGGGTCGTGGCCGAGGCCCGCCTCCATGCCCAGCACCAGCAGCCCGTAGTCGACGATCGCCGACAGCCCGCCCGTCAGGACGAACCGGGTCAGCTGGGTCGACAGCGGCATCCGCTGCTGCGTTTCGCTCATGAGAACCATGGTCCCACAGCGGACCGACCGGCTAGGTTCGACGCCATGCCGCTCCTCGTCCTCCTCAACGGAATCGGCGACATGCCCCAGGTCTGGCAGGACCAGGTCACGTCGCTCCCCCCGGGCTACAAGGCCGTCGCACCCTGGGTGCGCGGCACGCGGCCGGGGCGCAACGAGACCTTCGAGATGGACGCCGCCGCCGACGACGTGCTCGCGCTGCTCAACCAGCACGGCGTCGAGCAGATGGACGTCTGCGGGCTCGGCCTGGGCGCGATGGTGGCGCTCAACACCGCGATCCGGTCGCCCGAGAACGTCGAGCACCTCGTGCTGACGGCCTGCCAGCTCGCGCCGCCGGCGTCCGCGCTCCGCGCGCAGAAGCTGGCCATCCGGCTCACGCCCCGCGCGCGACTCGCCCGGATGGGCGTCGACAAGGACCGCGCCCTCGCCACCCTCACCGAGCTCGCCCGCACCGACCTGCGCGACGGGCTGGCAAACGTCACCGCGAAGACGCTCGTGATCGTCGGCGCCCGCGACTCCGAGAATCGCGCCACCGCCGACGAGCTCGTCGCCGGCATCCCGGGGGCACGCCTGGAGGTCGTGCCGGGCGCGGGCGCGAAGGCGAACGTCGACGCGCCGGGGGTCTTCAACGACCTCCTCTACGGGTTCCTCGCCGACCAGCCGCCGGGCTCCGACCAGCCGCCTGGCTCCGACCAGCGGCCGGCGTCCGACTGACCTCCACGCTGGCTGGCGCTGGCTAGCGCTTTCGCAGGTGCACGACGTCGCCGGCGGCGAACGAACGGACGCCCTGTCCCGTCTGCACGATCAGGCAGCCCGCGTCGTCGACGCCGAGGGCGCGCCCGATGGTCGTCACGTTCTCCGCCACGTGCACGGCCACCTGCTGCCCGACGGTCGAGCAGCGCCGGGAGTAGTCCGTGGCGAGCGAGCCGCCGGCGTCCCACCGCAGGAAGTGGTCCTGCAGCGCCGCGAGGATCGCGAGCACGACGTCGGTCGCGGACGCGTCCGACCCCTCCAACCGCAGCGACGTCGCGGTCGGCACCGGCAGTTCCTGGCGCGTCAGGGCGATGTTCACGCCCAGCCCCAGCACCGCGGCCGGGCCGGACTCGCTCGGCACCGCCTCGCACAGGATCCCGCAGATCTTCTTCTCCCCCACGAGCACGTCGTTCGGCCACTTCAGCCCGACGTCGACGCCGGCCGCCGCCTGCAGCCCGTCGACGACGGCGATGCCGACCAGCAGCGACAGCCACCCCCACTCGGCCATCGGACGCCTCGGCCGCACCAGCGCGGACAGGGCGACGGCCCGGTCGGGCGGGCACTCCCAGACCCGCTCGAACCGTCCGCGTCCGGCCTGTTGGTCGGCGGTCACCAGGACGCGGCCGCCCGGGGCGTCGGCGCGCGCGGCGTCCACGAGGTCGGCGTTCGTGGACGCGGTCGACGCGACGACGTCGACGCGGGTCCAGAGGCGTCCGGTGGCTGAGGCCAGTGCTTCGGGGTCGAGGAAAGAACTCACGACCGCGATGGTATTCCCGCGCGTCGGGAGCACTCGTCCGGGTTGGTGTCCACGAGCCTCCGTTTGCGGATATCGTGCGGCTATGGAGATCGACATCCACACGACGCACGGGAAGATCGCCGATCTCGGGGAACGCATCAAGGCCGCTGAGAACCCCAGCTCCCCCGAGTCGATCGAGAAACAGCACGCCAAGGGCAAGATGACGGCTCGTGAGCGCATCCTGACGCTCCTCGACGAAGGCACCTTCGCCGAGTTCGACGAGTTCTCACGCCACCGTGCTCACGTGTTCGGGATGGAGAAGAAGCGTCCCTACACCGACGGCGTGATCACGGGCGTGGGCGCGATCCACGGGCGTCCGGTGTGCGTGTTCAGCCAGGATGTGACGATCTTCGGCGGGGCGCTCGGTCAGGTCTACGGCGAGAAGATCGTGAAGATCCTCGACTTCGCGATCAAGACCGGCTGCCCGATCATCGGGCTCAACGAGGGCGGCGGGGCGCGCATCCAGGAGGGCGTGGTCTCCCTCGGCCTCTACGGCGACATCTTCAAGCGCAACACGCTCGCCTCGGGCGTGATCCCGCAGGTCTCCCTCATCATGGGCGCGGCGGCCGGCGGCCACGTGTACGGCCCGGCCCTCACCGACTTCGTCGTCATGGTCGACCAGACCTCGCAGATGTTCATCACGGGCCCCGACGTCATCAAGACGGTCACGGGCGAGACGGTGACGCTCGAAGAGCTGGGCGGCGCGCGCACGCACAACACGAAGTCGGGCAACGCGCACTACCTCGCCGCCGACGAGACGGACGCCATCGAGTACGTCCGCGAGTTGCTCACGTACCTGCCCCAGAACAACCTGGAGGATCCGCCGGTCTACGTCGAGAACGAGGTCGACCTCACGATCACCGACCACGACCGCGAGCTCGACGTCCTCATCCCCGACTCGCCGAACCAGCCGTACGACATGCGCGAGGTCATCCGCAACGTGCTCGACGACGACGAGTTCCTGGAGGTGCAGGAGCTCTACGCCGGCAACATCGTCTGCGGGTTCGGCCGCGTCGAGGGCCGCTCGATCGGCGTCGTCGCGAACCAACCGACCGTGTTCGCCGGCTGTCTCGACACGAAGAGCTCCGAGAAGGCGGCCCGGTTCGTCCGGACGTGCGACTGCTTCAACATCCCGGTCCTGACCTTCGTCGACACGCCGGGCTTCCTGCCGGGCACCGACCAGGAGTACGACGGCATCATCCGCCGCGGCGCCAAGCTCATCTACGCCTACGCCGAGGCGACCGTCCCGCTGCTGACCGTCATCACGCGCAAGGCCTACGGCGGCGCGTACGACGTCATGGGCAGCAAGCACCTGGGCGCCGACGTGAACCTCGCCTGGCCCACCGCGCAGATCGCGGTCATGGGCGCCGAGGGCGCGGTGAACATCCTGTACCGGCGTGAGCTGGCGAACTCCGACGACCCCGACACGCGCCGCAAAGAGCTCGTCGACGAGTACAACGACACGCTGGCCAACCCGTACGTCGCGGCCGAGCGCGGGTACGTCGATCAGGTGATCTACCCGCACTCCACGAGGGAGAACGTCATCCGCACGCTGCGGCTGCTGCGCACCAAGCGCCAGCAGTTGCCGCCCAAGAAGCACGGGAACATTCCGCTGTGAGCGCGCAACCAGACGAGTCGGAGCAGCAGGCTCCGCGCTTCCACGTCGTCGGCGGCAGCCCGGACGCCGAAGAGCTGGCCGCGCTCTCGGTCGTCCTCGCGTGCCTGCGTCGCGAGCGCGGGCGTCCGCACGCCCCCGGGGGGCACCTCGTCGCGTCGGGCTGGAAGTCGTACTGGGCGAACGTCCGGCAGTCGTTCGTGCCGGGGCGTGACGCCTGGCGCGCGACCATCCGCCGCTGACGCACCCTCCGGGCACATCCTGGACGCCGCCCGCGCCTTCGCGCGCGGGCGGCGGTTGCGTCCGGCCCGGGTGAACGGCCATAGTGCAACGACGCACGCGGTGAGATCGCACGTCGTGAGATTGCACGCGTGAGATCGCACCTAGTGAACCGCACGAGGGCCGCCCGGCCCCGACCGTGAAGGAGCGCCATGGCAGCCGCCGACGAGATCAAGTCCCGCCTCGACATCAACCAGGTCGCCAGCATGCTGGGCACCGACCCCGGCACCGCCGACCAGGCGGTCGACGAGGCCCTGTCCTCCCTGCTCGGGCGCCTCTCGGGCAACGCCGACAACGCCGACGAGGCGGTCAACCTGACCCGCGCCCTCGGCGACCACACCGAGTCGGACGCCTTCGGCACCGCCGCCGGGGCCGTCGACCTCAGCCGCGTCGATGCCGCCGACGGCGAGAAGATCGTCGACCACGTCTACGGTGCGGCGCAGCCGCAGCAGGCGTCCGGGGGCGTCGAGGGGCTGGTGCGCAAGCTGCTGCCGCTGCTCGCGCCGCTCGTCATGTCGTACCTGGCCAGCCGGCTGCAGGACTACCTCGGACGCCGCGGCGGCCAGGGCGGCACGGGCGCCGGGTCCGACCCGCTGTCGGACATCTTGGGCGGCGTCCTGGGCGGGCGGCAGTCCGGGCAGGGCGGCGGCTCCGGCAACCCGCTGGAGGACATCCTCGGCAGCGTCCTGGGCCGCGGGCAGAGCCGCGGCGGGCAGCCGGACGAAGCGTCCGTCGACCAGCAGCAGGCGCAGCCCCAGCAGCCCGCGGGCGCGGGCGACGGCGTCTTCCGGACGCCGGCGGGCGGCGCCGACAGCGGGCTCCGCATCCCCGGCGACGACGCGGACGCCGCGGCGTCCGAGCAGGCCGGCGCGTCCGACCAGCCGGCGGCCCGGGGGCCGCTGGGCGGCGTCCTCGGGGGCATCCTCAAAGACCTCCTCTCCGGACGCTGATGCGGCTGATCCTCGCCTCGTCCTCGCCGGCGCGCCTGCAGGTGCTGCGGCGGGCCGGCGTCGAGCCGATCGTGCACGCGCCCGGCGTCGACGAGTCCGGCGTGCGGGCGGCGTCCACCGCCGAGCTGACGGCCGAACTCGCCCGGCTGAAAGGCGAGGCGGTCGTCGCGGAACTGCGCGGCGGCCATCCGGACGCCGTGATCGTCGCGTGCGACTCCCTGCTCGACCTCGACGGCCGGCCCCTCGGCAAGCCGGGCACCCCGGACGCCGCCGTCGCGGCCTGGCGCGCCCTGCGCGGCCGCTCCGGGGTGCTCTACACCGGCCACCACGTGGTCGCCGGCGCGAGGCGCGCCACCGAGGTCGCGGCCACGACGGTCCACTTCGCCGACGTGACGGACGCCGAGATCGACGCCTACGTGGCGTCCGGGGAGCCGCTGCGCGTGGCCGGCGCGTTCACGATCGACGGCCTCGGCGGTGCGTTCGTGACGGGCATCGAGGGCGACCCGCACAACGTGGTCGGGATTTCCCTCCCGCTGTTGCGCACGATGCTCGCCGGTTTGGGGGTGCCGTGGCACGACCTGTGGCAGGTGTCCCAGTAGTCTGACGGCGCTATGACCGACATCGATCTCACCGACGGCGACTCCGACGTTCCGGCTCGCCGGTCCCTGCTGCCCGCCCCCCTCCGGGCGATGCGCCCCAAGCAGTGGGTCAAGAACATTTTGGTGTTCGCCGCCCCCATCGCCGCCGGCCGCCTGTTCGACCCGTACGTCCTGGCGAACACCGCGTGGGCCTTCCTGTCGTTCTGCCTGGTCAGCGCGTCCATCTACCTGATCAACGACGTGCGTGACGTCGAGTCCGACCGGCAGCACCCGAAGAAGCGGTTCAGGCCGATCGCGGCCGGGGAGCTGTCGACGACGACGGCGATGATCATGGCGGTCCTCTGCCTGGCGGGCGCGGTCGCCCTGGGGCTGTGGATCTCCCCGATGCTCCTGGCCGTGCTGATCACCTATTGGGTGCTGCAGGTCGGCTACTCGGTGTTCCTCAAGAACCAGCCGATCATCGACCTGGCGATGGTCGCGTCCGGCTTCCTGCTGCGCGCGATCGCGGGCGGCGTGGCGTCCGACATCCCGCTGTCGCAGTGGTTCCTGCTCGTCGCGTCGTTCGGGTCGCTGTTCATGGTGGCCGGCAAGCGCTACTCCGAGATGATCGAGCTGGGGCCGGAGGCCGGCACGCGGGCGTCCCTGCGGCGCTACACGCCGAGCTACCTCCGCTTCGTGTGGGCGGTCTCGTGCAGCGCGGTCATCATGAGCTACAGCCTGTGGGCGTTCGAGACGCACGAGCGCACGCCCTTGTGGGGCGTCAATTGGACGGCCCTGTCCATCGCCCCGCTCACGCTCGCGCTGTTGCGCTACGCGATGCGCATCGACACCGGCGACGCGGGCGAGCCGGAGGACGTGGTAATGGGCGACCGGGTCCTCCAGGTGCTCGGCGTCCTGGTCATCATCCCGGTCGCGATCGCCGTGTTCGTCTGACGCCGCTGCGCACCGGCCCTCGCGACGCCGCGGTCGAGTCGAGGTGGTCCAATGGATCGGTTTGCGGTACCTGAGGCCGGGGTTAAGCCCTAGACTCCGAGGTGAGGCGGCCCTTGCGGGCGTCAGGCTATTCGAGGAGGAACAGTGCCCATCACCAAGGTCCTGGTGGCGAATCGCGGCGAGATCGCGGTCCGTGTCATCCGAGCGGCGGCGGACGCCGGACTCGCCAGTGTGGCGGTCTACGCGGATCCCGACGCAGACGGACTCTTCGTGAGGCTGGCCGACGAGGCGTTCGCGCTGAACGGTATGACCCCGGCGCAGACGTACCTCGACATCGACAAGCTGCTCGACGTCGCGGCCCGCTCGGGTGCCGACGCGGTCCACCCCGGCTACGGCTTCCTCGCCGAGAACGCCACGTTCGCCCAGGCCGTGATCGACGCCGGCCTGACGTGGATCGGCCCGCCGCCCGCGGCGATCGAGTCGCTGGGCGACAAGGTGCAGGCCCGCCACATCGCGCTGAAGGTCGGCGCCCCCCTCGTGCCGGGCACGCCCGACCCGGTGGCCGACGCCGACGAGGTCGTGAAGTTCGCCGAGGAGAACGGCGTCCCGATCGCGATCAAGGCCGCGTTCGGCGGCGGCGGCCGCGGCCTGAAGGTGGCCCGCACGATTCAGGAGATCCCCGAGTTGTTCGAGTCGGCGACGCGCGAGGCGATCACGGCGTTCGGCCGCGGCGAGTGCTTCGTCGAGCGCTACCTCGACAAGCCCCGCCACGTCGAGACGCAGTGCCTGGCCGACACGCACGGCAACGTCGTCGTCGTGTCGACGCGGGACTGTTCCCTGCAGCGCCGGCACCAGAAGCTGGTCGAGGAGGCGCCGGCCCCGTTCCTGACCGACGAGCAGCTCGAGCGTCTGTACTCCAGCTCGAAGGCGATCCTGAAGGAAGCGGGCTACGTCGGTGCCGGCACGTGCGAGTTCCTGGTGGGCCAGGACGGCCTGATCTCCTTCCTCGAGGTGAACACGCGACTCCAGGTCGAGCACCCGGTGTCGGAGGAGGTCGCGGGCCTCGACTTGGTGCGCGAGATGTTCCGCATCGCCGACGGCGAAGAACTGGGCTTCGACGACCCCGCGCTGCGCGGGCACAGCATCGAGTTCCGCATCAACGCCGAAGACGCGGGGCGCAACTTCATGCCGGCGCCGGGCACCCTGGTCAAGTGGGTCCCGCCGACGGGCCCCGGCGTCCGGGTGGACGCGGGGTACCTGGAGGGCATGGCCGTCCCGGGGTCGTTCGACTCCCTCATCGCGAAGATCGTCGTCACCGGCGCCGACCGGCAGCAGGCCATCGAGCGCTCCCGGCGCGCGCTGGCCGAGACGGTGGTCGACGGCATGCCGACCGTGATCCCGTTCCACCAGGTCGTGCTGAACGACCCCGCGTTCGCCGCGACCGACGGCCAGTTCGGCTGCTACACGAACTGGATCGAGACCGAGTTCGACAACACGGTCGAGCCCTACACGGGCACCCTCGGCGAGACGGAGGATGAGGACAAGACCAGCTACGTCGTGGAGGTGAACGGCAAGCGCATCGAAGTGCGCGTGCCGGCCGCCCTCGCGGCCCCGGCCGCAGCCAAGGCGGCGACCGCCAAGAAGCCGACCCGGCGCAGCAAGAGCGGCGCGGCGGCCAAGGCGCCGTCCACCAACGCGCTCACCTCGCCGATGCAGGGCACGATCGTGAAGGTCGCCGTCGCCGACGGCGACGAGGTGGCCGAGGGCGACCTCATCGTGGTGCTGGAGGCGATGAAGATGGAGCAGCCGCTCAACGCCCACCGCGCGGGCATCATCAAGGGCCTGACCGCCGAGCCGGGTAGCCCGGTCGGCAGCGGCGAGGCCGTCTGCGAGATCGTCGACCCCGAGTAGCGGCCCCGCAGTCCCGGACGCCACGGCGCCCCCACCGAAGCTTCGGTGGGGGCGCCGTCGTCGTGGCGGACGCTCGCGGAGACCGGACGCCTCCGCGCGCGCCGGTCAGTACATCTCGTCTTCCTCGCCGCCCGTGTGCAGGCGGCGGGCCGCCTCGGCGATGGACCCCGACAGCGACGGGTACACGGTGAAGGCCTGCGCGACCTGATCGACGGTGAGCTTCGTGGCCACGGCCAGCGACAACGGGTGGATGAGCTCGGACGCGTACGGGGCGACCACCACGCCGCCGATCACGATGCCGGTCGTGGGCAGGCAGAAGACCTTCATGAACCCCTCGTGCAGGCTCTGCATCTTCGCGCGCGCGTTCGACTTCAGCGGCATCACGATCGCCCGCGCGGCGACGAGGCCGGCGTCCACCTCGCCCTGGGTCACCCCCACCGTCGCGATCTCGGGGGCCGTGAACACGTTCGAGCTGACCGTGCGCAGATCGAGGGGCGCGACGGCGTCCCCCAGGCTGTGCCACATCGCGATCCGGCCCTGCATGGCCGCCACGGACGCCAGCGCGAACACGCCGGTGCAGTCGCCGGCGGCGTAGACGCCGCGCGCCGACGTCCGGGAGACCTTGTCGACCACGATGTGCCCCGACTTCGACAGCGCGACGCCCGCCTCGGCGAGCCCGATGCCCTCGGTGTTGGGGATCGACCCGACCGCCATGAGCACGTGGCTGCCCTCGACCTCGCGGCCGTCGGCCAGGGAGACGACGACCCCGTCGCCCGCACGCCGTGCGGCGGTGGCCCGCGACTCCGAAAGGATCGTCATGCCGCGCCCCTCGAAGGACGCCTGCAGGACGCGCGCGGCGTCGTCGTCCGCGCTCGGCAGCACGTGCGTGCGCGAGGAGACCAGCACGACCTCGATGCCCAGGTTGTGATAGGCGGACGCGAACTCCGCGCCGGTCACGCCCGACCCCACGACGATGAGGCGTCGGGGCCGCTCGTCGATGTCGTACATCTGCGTCCAGTTGAGGATGCGCTCCCCGTCGGGCTTGGCGTCCGGCAGCTCCCGCGGCCGGGTGCCCGTCGCGACGAGCGTGACGTCGGCGGGCAGCCGCTCCTCCGCCCCCTCGTGCGTGGTCGCGATCACGGCCTCGGTGCCGTCGAGGCGTCCGAGCCCGTCGATGACGCGGATGCCCTCGGTCGCCATGCGCGCCGCGATGTCATGGCTCTGCGCGGACGCCAGGCTGCGCACCCGCTGGTTCACCGCGCACATGTCGACGGTGACCGCGTCGAAGAGGGTGCCCGCGCCGGACGCGGGCCGCAGGCCCAGCTCTTCGGCGTCGCGGACCTTCGACATCACCTCGGACGCCGCGATCAGCGACTTGCTGGGGACGACGTCGGTGAGCACCGCCGAGCCGCCCAGGCCCTTTTTCTCCACGACCGTGACGGACCCGCCGAGCTGCGACGCGACCAGGGCCGCCTCGTACCCGCCCGGGCCCCCTCCGATGATCACCACGTTCGTCACAGTCGCTCGGCCCCCTCACGCCACCCCGTCATGGCGGTCATTCTTCCGCACGCCGCCCCCAAGTTATAGTCACACGGTGACTGACTTCTCGGATCCGACGGCCCTCGCGGAGCAGGCGGCCGCCGACCTGCTCGGACGCCTCGGCGTCGACCGTCTCGACCTCGCGCTCGTCCTCGGGTCCGGCTGGTCGTCGGCGGCGTCCGGGCTCGGCGAGACGCTCGGCAGCGTCCCCCTCGGCGAGATCGCGGGCTTCAGCACGCCGGTCGTCGCCGGGCACGGCGGCGAGGCGCGGGCGGTGCGGGCGGCGTCCGGGAAGACCGCGCTCGTGCTGACGGGGCGCACCCACTACTACGAGGACCGGGGCGTGGCCCCGGTCGTGCACGGCGTCCGGACGGCGGCGGCCGCGGGCGCGTCCCGGGTCGTGCTGACGAACGGCTGCGGCGGGCTGAACCCCGATTGGGCCCCGGGGACGCCGGTGCTCATCAGCGACCACATCAACCTGACCGGCAGTTCGCCGCTGCGGGGGGCGACGTTCGTCGACCTGACGGACGCCTACAGCGCCGAGCTGCGCGCGTTGGCGCGCACGGTCGATCCGAGCCTGGCGGAGGGGGTCTACGTGCAGTTCCCCGGGCCCCACTACGAGACGCCCGCCGAGGTGCGCATGGCGAAGATCATCGGCGGCGACCTCGTCGGCATGTCGACCGCGCTGGAGACGATCGCGGCCCGCGAGGTCGGGCTGCAGGTGCTCGGCATCTCGCTGGTGACCAACCCGGCGGCGGGCCTCTCCCCCGAGCCGCTCGACCACGCGGAGGTGCTGGAGGCGGGCCAGGCGGCCGTCCCGCGGCTCCGCGCCCTGCTCGCCGGCCTGCTGGAGGTGCTGTGATGCTCGACCCCGCACTCGTCGCCCGCGCCCAGGCGTGGCGGGACGCCGACCCCGACCCGGCGACCGCCACGGCGCTCGGGCTGCTGCTGGGCAAGGCCCAGGACGGAGACCCCGACGCCGCGGCCGAGCTCGCGGACGCCTTCGACGGACGCCTCACCTTCGGCACCGCCGGCCTCCGGGCTGCCCTGGGTCCGGGGCCGAACCGGATGAACCGCGTGGTCGTCCAGCAGGCCGCCGCCGGGCTGGCGCGCTGGCTCATCGCGCAGGGCCACGGCGGCGAGCGGGTCGTGATCGGCCACGACGCCCGCTACAACAGCGACGTGTTCGCCCTCGACACGGCGGAGATCCTGGGCGGCTACGGGCTCGTGCCGCTGCTGACCGAGACGTTCGTGCCGACGCCGGTGGTGGCGTTCGGCATCCGGCACCTGGGGTGCGTGGCGGGCGTCGTCGTGACGGCGTCCCACAATCCGCCGCAGGACAACGGGTACAAGGTGTACGTGGGTCCCTCCCAGATCGTGCCGCCCACCGACGCGCAGATCGCCGGCGAGATCGCGGCGGTCGCCGAGGCGGGCATCGACACGATCCCGCGCGGCGAGTATCAGACCGTGGGCGCCGAGCTGCTGGACGCCTACGTGGCGCGCGCGGCGTCTCTGATCGAGCCGGACGCCCCCCGCGCGCTCACGTGGGCGTACACGCCGATGCACGGGGTCGGCGGGGCGGTCGTCGAGCGGATCGTCGCGGCCGCCGGCCTGCCCGAGCCCGCGGTCGTCGCCGAGCAGGCGCAGCCCGACCCGGCGTTCCCGACGGTGACGTTCCCGAACCCCGAGGAGCCGGGGGCGATGGATCTCGCGCTGGCGCTCGCCGAGGCGTCCGGGGCCGACGTGGCGATCGCCAACGACCCGGACGCCGACCGCTGCGCCCTCGCCGCCCCCGTCGGCGGGCGGTGGCGGATGCTGACGGGCGACGAGCTCGGCGTCCTGCTGGCCGACGACGCGCTGCGGCACGGCCGCTCGGGGACGTACGCGTGCTCGGTCGTGTCGAGCACGATGCTCGGCGAGCTGGCCACCGCCCACGGGCAGCCGTTCGCAATCACGCTGACCGGCTTCAAGTGGATCGGCCGCGTCCCGGGGCTGGCGTTCGGCTACGAGGAGGCGATCGGCTACTGCACCGACCCCGACGCCGTGGCCGACAAGGACGGCATCACCGCGCTGGTCCGGATCGCCGGCATGGCCGCCGCCCTCAAGGCCGCCGGCACCACGGTGGCCGAGCGCCTCGACGACCTCGCCCGGACGTACGGGCTGCACCTCACCTCGCAACTCGCGTTCCGCGTCGCCGACCTGTCCCTCATCACGGACGCCATGGCCCGGCTGCGCGCGCACCCGCCGGCCACGCTCGGCGGCGAGCCCGTGGCCTTCTCCGACCTCGCGGACGGCTGGCGGGGCCTGCCGCCCACCGACGGCGTCCTGCTGGCCGGCGAGCACGTGCGCGTGGTGACGCGGCCCTCGGGGACCGAGCCGAAGCTGAAGTGCTACCTGCAGGTCCGGCTGCCGGCCGCCGACAGCGCCGACGTGGGCGCAGCCCGGCGTCGGGCCGAGGAGGCGATGGCGGGCGTCCGGGCCGAGATGGCGGCGGCGCTGGGGCTGTGAGGCTCGTGCTGCTGGCCGGGGCGTCCGGCAGCGGCAAGTCGCGGCTCGCGCGGCAGGTGGGCGCGCTGGTCGTCCGGCTGGACGACTTCTACCTGGACGCCGGCCCCTCGCTGCCCCGCACGGGCACGGGAATCGACTGGGACGACGTCCGCACGTGGGACGCTGCCGGCGCGCTCGCCGCGCTGCGCGCCCTGTTGGACGCCGGCGCCGCCGACGTGCCCGAGTACTCCCTCGTCGAGAACCGCCGGACCGGCACGCGCCGCCTGGACGCCTCCGGCCGCGGCTGCGTCGTCGCCGAGGGAATCTTCGCGATCGAACTGCTGCCTCTGGCCCGGGCGGCTGGGCTGCCGGCGGAGGGGATCTATCTCGACCGGCCGCGAACCCTCGTGGCCGCGCTGCGGCTGCGGCGCGACCTGCACCAGCATCGCAAGCCGCCGCTCGTGCTGCTGCGGCGCGGGGCGGCCCTGTGGCGGGCGCAGCCGGGGTTGCGGGCGCGGGCGCTGGCGGCGGGGTTCCGGCCGCTGACGATGCGGCAGGCGATCGCGCATCTGGGGTCCGGGGACGCCGCGGTCGGGTGAGGCGCGGCCGGCCGCACCGGCGGCGTCCGGCGAGCGTAGGGTCGAAGGGTGAACCCGTCGTTGCGCAGTGAAGTCGAACCGTTCCACGTGATGCAGGTGCTGCGGCAGGTGGCGCTGCGGCAGGCGTCCCACGGCGACGTCGTGCTGCTGTGCGTCGGCCAGCCGGCGACGCCGGCGCCGGCCCCGGCGCGGGAGGCGGCCGTGGCGGCGCTGCGGCGGGAGGTGTTGGGCTACACGGAGACGGCGGGCGTCCTGCCGCTGCGTCGGGCGATCGCCGACCTGTACCGGCGCCGGCACGGGCTGGAGGTCTCGCCCGACGACGTCGTGGTGACCACCGGATCGTCAGGTGGCTTCTCGACCCTGCTGCTCGCCGCGCTGGATCCGGGCCAGACCGTCGCGATGACGAACCCGGGTTACCCGGCCTACCGCAACACGATCGAGGCGCTCGGGCTGCGGGTGCTGGACCTCGACTGCGGCCACGACACGAGGTTCCAGCCGACGGCCGCGATGCTGGACGCCCTGCCCAGTAGGCCGGACGCCCTCGTCGTCGCCAGCCCCGCCAACCCGACCGGCACCGTCATCGACGCCGCCGAGCTGGCCCGCATCGCCCGCTGGTGCGAGGCGTCCGGCTGCCTCCTCATCAGCGATGAGATCTACCACCGGATCGAGTTCGGGGACGCCGCGACCTCCAGCGCCTGGCAGACCAGCCGGCAGGCGGTCGTGCTGGGGTCGGTCAGCAAGTATTTCTCGATGACCGGCTACCGGCTGGGCTGGCTGCTCGTCGACGAGCCGCTGCGCAGCCGCATCGATCTGTTGCAGGGCAACCTCGCCATCTGCGCCCCGACGATCTCGCAGGTCGCGGCGATCGGCGCGCTGTCGGAGGAGGCGCAGCCCGAGCTGGACGCGCACGTGGCCCGGTACGCCGAGAACCGGGACGTGCTGCTGCGCCGGCTGCCCGAACTCGGCATCACCGACTTCGCGCCGCCCGACGGGGCGTTCTACGCCTATTGCGACGTGAGCCACCTCACCCGCGACAGCCTGACGTGGTGCGCCGATGTGCTGGCGCGCACCGGCGTCGCGCTGGCCCCCGGGGTCGACTTCGACCGGGTGCACGGGTCGCACACGGTGCGGCTGTCGTTCTGCGGGTCGACGGACGATCTCAACGAGGGTCTCGATCGGCTGGTCGCCGTGCTGGCATGATCGGGGCATGACGACGCAGCGAAGCGACGAGATGCGTGACCTCATGGCGCGGGCGCTGGCGGACGCCGGCGACGCGGTGATCGTGATCGACCGGCAGGGCATCATCCGGGTCTGGAACGGCAAGGCCGTCGAACTGTTCGGCTGGACGCCCGAGCAGGCGATCGGGCAGGACGTGAAGATCATGATCCCCGAGAAGCTGCGCGACCTGCACGACCATGGGTTCTTCTCCGCGATGGAGGCGGGCCACCTGCACTCCGACGGCCACGCGCGCCGGACGAAAGGACTGACGGCGTCCGGGGAACCGGTGTACGTCGTGATGACGTTCGCCGTCGTCTATGGCGACGACGGCAGCGCGATCGGGTCGGTCGCCGTCGCGCGCCCGGCCCCCGAACGGCGGCCGACGCCGGCGTAGGCGGTGGCACCGGCGTAGGCGGTGGGCGGCGCCAGCGTAGGCGGAGGGCGTCGGCTCTCTGATCTCTGGGCTCCGGGCTCCGGGCTCTGGGCTCCGGGCTCTGACCCGGCCGCTGCCCAGGGTTGCCCCAGGGCAGCGGACGCACGCCCCCGTGAGCCAGCCCGCCCAACACCGGCCGGCAACCGTGTCACCAGCCCCAGCAAGCTCGCCCCTCGTTGCCAGCCCGCCCAGCACGGGGCCGACCCCGTGTGCCCAACCCGGCCACGCGAAGCCAGCCTGCCCCGCCCCAGGGGCCGAACCCATGTGCGGACGCATGTCGAGCGCAGTCCC
>NZ_JBDHZL010000053.1:0-17546 GCF_039811905.1 Nigerium sp.
AACTCCCGCTCCAGCCGGGCAGCCTCATGCCCCTCAGCCACGTCGGGGGCCAGCACCTCCAGCAGATGCCCCGACAATCTCCGCAACTCGACACCATGATGGCTGCCGGCCAACCCGATCATGGTCCCCTCCCCCGCCCGCACGGCCTCGGCAGGCAGATCGGCCGGAAGGTCGGCCAACACGCTGGTGATCGCGTCCGCCTGGGCAGGCAGCACGCCACCGGCGGCGACGGCGTCGCCGACGAGCGGGAACTGGACCAGCCGGCGTCCAGCAGCGATCATGCGATGGGCCTCCCGCGGGCTGATCCGCAACGCATCCGTCATCCAGGTAGCCGCCGACGTGCCATAGGCCCGCCACGCCACCTGACCGTCATCCAACAGGTGCGCCTGCCCGACAATCCACGCCTGCAGACGGCCGGCCACCCGCACCGCATCCCGAAAAGCCGCCAACCGCTCCACATCGGACGACAGGTCGACCCTATCGACGGTCAGGTCGTCCAGCGCAGCATCCATCACGGCGACCAATCCGCCGGTATCGAAGGGCCCCAGTGCTTCCATACCCCAGACGCTAAACGCCGCCTCTGACACTTTTCCGCGCCAACAACCCCACCCCGACAAGTACAGATATTCGAATAGAACGTTCGATAATGACGAGGCGAGGACGCCGGTCGAGGCCACTTCGCAGACGGTCATCCCACCTCGACGACGTTTCCCGACCTTGCGCGTGCCACGGCACGCGCAAGGTCGGTTTTCGTCTGCGAGGTGAGGTTCAGGTCTGCGAGGTGAGCGTTCCGTCTGCGAGGTGCGCGTTCCGTCTGCGAGGTGCGCGTTCGGTCTGCGCAGCGCCACCAGGATCTGCCCTAGCTTGCCCACCGTCCGGTGAAGAAGAGCCACGACCACGTCACCTGCAGGGCGAGCGCTCCCACGACGACGATCGCCCAGAGCACGCGCCAGGGACCGGTCCGGTGGGATTCGACCACGTCGCCGATCTGCTCCCACAACGGGAACCACAACAGCACCGCGCGGTTCACCGACTGGAACCAGTACGACAGCGAGAACGCCAGCACCTGCACGGCGACCCAGGCGGCGTCCGCGATTCGGCGTCGCGCGAGCGCGACGAGCGTCACCACGGCGCCGACGATCATCGAGATCATCTCACCGCGGAACACCCAGACCCACTCTGGGTGCTCGGGGTACATGCCGGGCTGCAGGGAGTTCCAGGAGTTGATCGCGGCCTGCCACGGCCACGTGAACTGCCGCTCCCAACCGGCAGCTTGGGCGGAGAACCAGGCGGTCCAGCTGCCGGTCATCCGGAACAGGTACAGCGCGTACGCGAACAGTACGAGGGCCGGCACGAGCAGCCAGGCGAGGCGCCGCAGACGTTCGCGGAGGCGTCCGTTCTGCGTAAGCGCGAGGATCGCCAACGCGCCGATCAGGAACAGCCCCGACACCCGCAGCGTGCACGCCAGGCCCGCGAAGAGGGCCGCCGCGCCCCACTGCTTCTTGGTGGCGCGCTCCCACGCCCAGAAGGCGGCGGCGCAGAACGGGCTCTCCGTGTAGCCCACCGCCGTGAACACGGACGTCGGGGCCAGCAGCCACGCGATCGCCGCGAACGGCCCTCCGAGCCGGTACAGCGCCCACGTCGCGAGGGCCGAGCACACCAGGGCGATCACGATCCCGGACAGCTGCGGCGACAAACCCACCAGCATGCCCGCCCGCATCAACAGGGGCAGGCCGGGAAAGAAGGCGATGTCGGTCCTGATCGCATAGCCGTTCTCGGCGATGGCCGCGAAATGGGCGACATCCCAATTGCCGGCCATCGCGAGGACGGACGACCCCGTGGCCCTCGCGATCGCGAGGGCGACGAGGGCGATCAGAAGCCGGGTGCCGAGCCACGCCTGGACGACCAAGCGCGCGTCAGCGCCGCGGGAGGCTCGAGTGGTCACCCCGCGACAGTACCCGCTCGCCTACGGCGTGGACGACGCCCCCGGCTCGTCCGCCCCTCCGCCGCTGGGCTGGCTCCCCCCGGACGTCTGCGTCGGCCGGGACGCCCCCGTCGTACGCGTCTGCGTCGGCCGCGCCTGGGTCGGCTGAGCCGACGTCGTGGCGCGGGTGGGGCTCGCACTCGGCTGAGCGGACGCCGACGTCGGGGCGGCGGATGCGGACGCCGTCTGCCGGGCGGTCCGGGTGGAGGTGGAGGTCGGCGTCCGCGTCACCGGGACGTACTGCCTCGTCGGCTGGGCGTTGGACGACATCCGCACCGGCCCCGAGAAGCTCTCGTCGGGCAGCCCCTTCATCGCCTGACGCATGTAGGCGAGCCACGTCCGCGCCGGGTAGCCCGACCCGTAGAAGCCGGAGCTGAACGAGTCGAGGTTGCCGTTGCCGTCGTCGCCGGCCACGAACATGACCGCCGTCGAGATCTGCTTGGTCGAGCCGACGAACCAGGACGCCACGGTCGCGTTCTTGTCGCTGTCGTACCGCGTGCCGGTCTTGCCGGCGACCTGGCGGCCGAGGGCGGCGACGCGCTGGCCGGTACCGGACTGGGTCAC
Source organism: Nigerium sp. (assembly GCF_039811905.1). Taxonomy (NCBI): domain Bacteria; kingdom Bacillati; phylum Actinomycetota; class Actinomycetes; order Propionibacteriales; family Propionibacteriaceae; genus Nigerium; species Nigerium sp. The sequence continues at coordinate 2,549 of NZ_JBDHZL010000053.1, forward strand.
CTTCGTCATCGCGTACGCCGCGTTGATCGCCACATCCTTCTCGATGGCCTGCGTGCCCTGAATGGTCGGCTTGTAGACGACGTTGCCGGCCTGGTCGCGCACCTCCGCGATGACGTGGGCCTCCCGCCGGACACCCTCGTTGGCGAACGTCGAGTAGGCCAGCGCCTGGTACACCGGGGACACCTCGCCGAACCCGAGCGGGATGCTCAGCACCGGCTGCATCGAGTCGTTCACCGGAACGCCGGCGTCGCCCGCGGCCTTGATGACCTGGTTGGGGCCGTCGGGGATCTGGCTGACGATGTCGACGAACGCCGAGTTCACGGAGTGGGTCGTGGCGTCCTGCATCGTGATCGGGCCGAACGACTCGCCGCCCGCGTTGCGGATCGGCTTGTTCGCCCCGCGGGGCGTGAAGCTCGTGCCGTTGAACGTGTCAGACAGCGAGAAGCCGTGCCGCAGGGCCGCGATGAGCGCGTACGGCTTGAACGTCGAGCCGGTCGGACGCGGCGTCGTCGCCCAGTTCTTGTTCGACGCCACGAAGTCCGGCCCCCCGTAGAGCGCCAGAATGCCGCCGGTCGCGGTCTCGACCGACGCGATGCCCGGGTGCAGGTCGGACGCCTTCTTCCCCCGCTCGGACGCCGCGCTCTTCGCCATCGACTGTGCGGCGTCCACCGCGGCCGCCTGCATCGAGCTGTCGAACGTCGTCGTGACCTTCAGGCCGCCGCCCGAGATCTCGGCGTCGGTGAACCCCTGGTCGCGCAGCTCCGCCTGAGCCATCGTCATCAGGAAGCCCTTCGGACCGCCGAACCGCGCGTCCTTCTCCACCTTCGGGAACGGCGGGAGGGCCCCGTAGATCTTGGCCTTGTCGGCCTCGGTCAGTTTGCCCATCTCGACGAGGTGATTGATCGTCATCTGGTAGCGCTCGAGGAGGTCCTGGGACTGTTTGGCGCTCACGGTCGGGTCGAGCAAGTTGGGCGCGTTCACGATGGACGCCAACGCGATCGCCTGCTGCTCGTTGAGCTTGGCGGCGTCGATGCCGAAATAAGTCTGGGCGGCGGCCTGAATGCCGTAGGCGCCGCGCCCGAAATACACGGTATTGAGGTAGCCCTCGAGGATCTGCTCCTTGGAGAGGTCGTTGCCGACCTTGAGCGCGAGCAACAGCTCTTTGGCCTTGCGCGTGATCGTCTTCTCCTGCGAGAGGTAGAGCACCTTCACGTACTGCTGCGTGATCGTCGAGCCGCCGACCGTCTCACCGGGCCCGACCAGCGACGTTACCGCGCGCATCATGCCGCCGATATCGATGCCCGGGTCGCGCCAGAACGTCATGTTCTCGGCCGCGACCATGGCGTCCTTGACGTTCTGCGGCATCTGCGCGTACGGAATCGACTGACGGTTCTGCACGGACAGCGTGCCGAGAACCTCCTTGCCGTCGCGGTAGAACAGCGTCGTATTCTCGGTCTTGAACTCGCTGTTCGGGTCGGGGATGGGCGTCGCAGCGTAGAAGACGCCGAAAATCAGCAGAAGCGCCAGGAACAGCGTCACCAATCCGACGCCGATCGCCTTGAGAACGCCCTTCGGGGACCTGGAAAACGTAAACAGCCTGCGCAGCCACGACGGGCGTCGAGTGGGTGCCCCTGAATCAGCCATAGATATCCTCAACGGTCTTTCTGCGACGCGGCGGCTTACGCGGCACCCCGTCCCCTAAGAGATACGAGTGAATCATGTGGTTCCAGCCGCACTCGACGCACACCTCGACGCCGTACACCTTGAACTCGCCGTATTCGTTCTGCATGTCGGTGAGTTCGTCGGTGGACTTGATGCGCCCCGAATACTGGCCGAGCTGCTCGCCGAACACGTAATGCAGCACGACCATCCGCCGACTCTCGCACACCGGGCAGGGCACGGGGTGCGATTCCCCGTGGTTGAGGGCGGCCCGGATCAGCATCGGATCGGCATCACAGGCCTCAACGCGTGCGATCGATCGCGTGCGCCCCTGCAGCGACCGCACCGTGCGGCGTCTCTGCAGGGCGTAATCGACCACCTCGCGCTTGGACCACATGGGCCCAGAATAGTGAGGCCCCCAACCACCGTCGATCCCGCCAAGCAACGTCGACACACCTTTTTGCATCACGTGTCCCCAACTTTGGGGACGCCCTCCGCCCCGTGTGCGTTTCTATGCTGCGTTCTCCACACTGGGCGGTGGAAAACGTCACACGCCCCGGACGCCCTCGCCCCCCTTGACCTGCGTCAAGGCGTCCGGACGCCCGCTTTCGTACCGTCGATGACAACACCGAACGCCCAAGGAGGCACATCACATGTCCGTCATCGACTTCGCCCGCTCCCTGTTCGCCACCCTCGTCCCCGTCGCCGAGGCCCACTGCGACACCGCCGACGGCCCGGCCGTCACCGATGGACGCCGCGCGCTCGCATCCGGCAACCTGAACTACGCGCTCAAGTGGATCCCAGCCGACGGCGAGAGCGAATTGCGCCGGGTCTTCGCGCAGGCACGAACCGTCCGCGAGCTCGGCCCGGACGCCGCCGAGGTGGCCGACCGGCTCTTCCTCGAGACGCTCGTCCGCATTCACCGCGCGGGCGAGGGCGTCGGCTTCACCGGCATTCAGCCGTCGGGAACCGAGGTCGAGCCCGTCGTGCTCGCCGCCGACCGAGCCCTCGAGACCGGCGACGACTCCGAGCTCCGCCCGCTCGTCGCCGACGACCGCTGGCCCGAACTGCACCGCCGGTTCGGCGAGGCGCTCGCCCTGCGCGACTTCGACGTGGACGACCTCGCCGCCGGGCGCGAGTACCTGGAGGCGTATGTCCACTTCTTCAAGTACGCCGAGGGCGAGGATCACGACCACGGCCACGCCTGCGGTGGCCACGCCCCGGCGGACGCGCACGATCCGCACGCAGAGCACGCGCACGGGGCGCACCTCCTCGAGGCGCACGCCCACCACGCGCACGCCCACTGATGCGCTGGACGCCGCTGGCGCGCGTCTCCGGGAACTCGATGCGCCCCACCCTGCGGCCCGGTGACCTGGTAGTCACCCGGCCCGCGGGCTGGGGCGTCCGGGGCGGTCGGGTGGTCGTCCTGACGCATCCCGACCCCACCGGACGCCCACGCCGCTACGTGAAACGCGTCGCGGCCGTCGCCGGCGACACCGTCGAGATGGCCGCCGGCCGGGTCTCGGTGAACGGCGTCGCGCGCGACCCGGGGACCGCACCGGAGGCGTCCTACCGCGCGACGTGGACCGTGCCCGCCGGGCACGTGTGGGTGCTCGGCGACAACCGCGCGGCGTCCTCGGATTCCCGCGTGTGGGAGCGTCCGTTCGTCCCGCTGGACGAGCTGGAGGGCGTCCTCGTCGGGCCGGCTATTCGCCGGCGAGTGCCAGGAGGGCGTCCGGGTCGGCGAGCGCGACGCGGGAGCCGTCGATGACGATCGTCCCGCGGGACGCCAGCCGGCCCAGCGCCCGGCTGAGCGATTCGGGGGTGGTGTCGAGCAGGGACGCGACGTCCTTCTTCGGGATGGGCAGCGCCACCCACGGACCATCGCTGGCGTGCGTCACCGGAAGCCCGAGCAGGTAGCCGGCGAGGCGCGCCACGACGTCGCGGGAGGTGAGGGCGTCCAGCCGGTCCTCGGCCTCGCCGAGCCGCGCGGCCACGGACGCCAGCAACTGCACCGCCACCCGCGAGTGCCGGCCGAGCAGGGCCGTGAGCTCGCGGTGGCTGAACGAGCACAGCCGCGTGTCCTCGACCGCGCGAACTCCGTCGCGCGACGGCCGCCCGGTGAGAACCGCCTCTTCCCCCGTGAAATCGCCCGGACCGAGCACGCGGAGCAGCCGCTCGCCGCCGTCGGCGGCGGGACGGTAGACGGTGAGGCGTCCGGCGTGCACGACGAGCAGCCGCGGCCCGTCGCCGGACCCGGCGTACGCCTCCTCGCCGGCCCGCAGCAGCAGGGGGCGGGCGAGCCCGGTAACGAGGTCCTGGTCGCCCTCGGACAGCCCGGCGAAGATCGGCACGCGCGCCACACAGCGATCGTGCTCGCGGGACGCCTCAGCCATGCGTCCAGCCTGCAGCGGCCGGACGCGTCGGGCAAGTACGCCCCGCGCGTCCCCTCCGGCAATCCGGGACGCCGATCGCTGTGGTTTGCCCACACCTCGTGAGCAAACCACAGCGAACGGACCGGCCGCTTCCCGCGAGCGGCTCGGAGCGGCAGAAGCAGCTCAGATGCGGACGAGCATCTTGCCGGTGTTCTCGCCGCGCATCATGGCGAGGAACGCGTCGACGGTGTGCTCGATGCCGTCGACGATGGTCTCGTCATAGGCGATGCGTCCGTCGGCGAACCAGGCGGTCAGCTTCTCGCGGAACTCGTCGGCGAGGTCCAGGTGGAAGCCGACCGTGAAGCCGCGCAGCATCAGTCCATTCATGATGATCTTCGCCATGTTGTCGGGACCCGCGGCCTTCTCGGCGCTGTTGTAGCCGGAGATCGCGCCGCACAGGGCCGCGCGTCCGTCGCGGTTGAGCAGGTCGAGCGCCGCCTCAAGGTGGTCGCCGCCGACGTTGTCGAAGTAGACGTCGATCCCGTCGGGCGCGGCCTGGGCGAGCTGCTCGCGGACCGGTCCGTCGTGATAATTGAACGCCGCGTCGTAGCCGTACTTGCCGGTCAGCAAGGCGACCTTGGCGTCCGAGCCGGCGGAGCCGATCACGCGCTGTGCCCCGAGCAGCCGGGCGATCTGGCCGGCCGCGGTGCCGACCGCGCCGGCGGCGCCCGAGATGAACACGGTGTCGCCCTCCTTGAGCTGGGCGATGCGCGTCAGGCCCACGTAGGCGGTGAGGCCGGTCATCCCGAGGATGTGCAGCCGCAGCGAACTCTGGACGCCCGGCGCCTCCGGCACCGCGCGGAAGGTCTCGGCGGCGTCCTGGACGCCGTCGGTCCAGCCGTGCTGGTGCAGCACGAGCGTGCCGGCCGGCAGCTCGTCGGACGCCGACTCCACCACCCGCCCGATCGCGCCGCCGGTGATCGTCTCACCGAGCTGGAACGGCGGCGTGTAGCTCGGGACGTCATTCATGCGTCCGCGCATATACGGGTCGACCGACACGAATTCGTTGCGCACACGCACCTGCCCGGGCGCGAGATCGGGGTGCTCCACCCGGACGCTGCGGAAATCCTCCGGGGTCGGCCAGCCGGTCGGGCGGGCCACGAGCTGGATCTCGGTGCTGGTGAAGTCGGACACGCGGTTCCTTTCGTCGCGATTCGCCGGCGAGCGGTGCTCGCTCGCGGCATCCCGTCCACCCTAGGTTCACCCGGACACCGCGAGCCCCTCGAGCAGGGCGACCGCGTCCAGGTGGACGCCGGTGACGGTCTGCGCGAACTCGAGGCCGGTGAGCAGCGCGGCGAGCTCGGGGGTGGTCAGCGGCTGACCGGAGGGCCGCGCCTCGTCGAGCAGGGCGCGCATGCGCGTCCGGGTCGGCTCGATCGCGGCGGCGATGGCGTCATCGCGGCGCCCGATGAGCAGCAGTTCGAGCCAGGCGATCGACAGGGGCGAGCCGGGCTCGGGGCCGTCCTGGAGGCGGAGCCGCGCCACCTCCTCGGCGACGACCGTCACCAGGGCCCGTCGCGTGCGGAAGAGGTTGCTCGTCGAGCCCTGAGCCAGGCCCGCGGCGGCGTCCACGGCGCGGTGCGTCAGCCCGTGGACGCCCCTCTCCGTGAAGACGCGCACGGCGGCGTCCCGTACTTGTTGTTCTCTGGTCGGCACACTACGATCGTAGTGTAACTACGATCGTAGTGAAGGTGTCGTGATGTTCGTTGTCGACGAGGGGGCCGGTCCGGTCGTCGTGTTCATCCCGGGGCTGGGGGCCGACCACAGCATGTACGCGCCCCAAATGGGCGCGCTGACGGAGTACCGCCGCATCGCGGTCGACCTGCGCGGGTCGGGGCGGTCGCCGTCGCTGGCGGGCGTCCCGGTGGGGGACGTGCTGCGCGTCCAGGCGGACGAGGTGGCCGGCCTGCTGCACGAGCGCGGGATCGGCCGGGCTCACCTCGTCGGGATCTCGTACGGCGGCCCCGTGATCGAGACGCTCATGCTGCGGCACCCGGGGCTGGTCGCGTCGGCGATCATCTGCGACAGCCTGTGCGATACGCGTCCGCGGACCGTGGCCGAGCGCGTCCAGATGGGGGCGGCGCGCCTGCAGCCGCTCGCGCTGCGGGCACTGCCGCGCGGGGTGCAGGCGGCGTCCATGCGGTGGGTGTACGGCCGGCGGTGGCCGCTGGCCGCCGAGATGCTGGCGCGGCTGTTCCGGACGGCGCGCATCGACGACCTCGTGAAGCAGCGCCGGGCGGTGAACGCTGTGCGGCTGGAGGATGAGTTGCGGGGGTGCCCGATCCCGACGTTATGCCTGGTCGGGGACTATTCGGCGCTCGCCGAGTCAATGATGCGCCGCCTGGAGGCGGTGCTGCCGAACAGCGAGTTCGCGATCATCCCCGACTCGTTCGACCCGTCGAGCCTGTGCCAGCCCGAAGCGTTCACGCGGCACGTGCGGGAGTGGGTGGCGCGGCAGGAGTCCGCGGCGGGACGCCCTTCGTCAAGCTAGGACGCCCTTCGTCAAGATAGGACGCCGCCTCCACCGCGGTAGAGGGCGGCGATGTGGTCGACGTCGTCGAGGAGCTGGGCTCTGATCTCGCCGGGCGCTTCGACGCGCACGTGGCGTCCGAGGCGGAGCAGGACCGACAGGGCGTGGAGGTCGTCCATGGACTCCATCGCGACCGACCGCCACCCGTCGCCGGGAGGATCGCCGATCGGATCGGCGTCCGTCAGGCGGATCATCCACTCGGCGGCGTCCGTGCGGCGTTCGTCCCTCAGCCACCCGGTGACCGTGACGGGGGTGAACCGGCCCAGGAAGCGGTCGCGGTGGTCCTGCCAGGCCGCCGCGACGTTGACGTCGGGCCCTTGGGCGGCGTCCGCGAGCAGCATCGCCGCGCTGATGCGCGCGACCTTGAAGAAGTCGACGCCCGTGCCGTCGCCGGCGCAGAGGTACCAGTCCCGGCCGGCGCTGACGAGGCCGTGGGGATCGACGGTGAGCTCCCGCGTGGTCGCCGTGCGGCGCGAGCGGTAGGTGATCCGCAGCCGTGAGCGCGCGAACACGGAGGCCTGCACGGTCGCGAACGCGTCGCCGGGCTCGGCGGCGTCCGGCTGGGGCAGCCAGCCGCGCGGATCGATCACGACCCGCGAGGCGACCTCCGCGCTGGCGGGCCGGTGGGCGTCCGGGACCGCGGCCAACAGCTTGCGCACCCCGGACGTGAAGGCGTCCCCCAGCCCGACGGCGTCCGCGCCCCACGACGAGATCGCCGCGAAGAGGGCGCGACTCTCGTCCTCGCTCAGGGCCGTGACGTCGGTGCGATAACCAGGCAACAGCCGGACGCCTCCGTGCGGCCCGCGCTCGCAATAGACGGGGACGCCGGACGCCGACAGGGCTTCGACGTCCCGCAGGACCGTGCGTCGCGAGACCCCCAGGCGGCTCGCCAGATCGGTCGTGGAGAGCCCGCCGTGGGTGCGCAGCAGCCAGATCATCGACAGCAATCGGTCGGCTCGCATGGCTCCGAGGCTGCCACACGTACATGACAGAGGGTGTCACGTACCGCTCGTAGCGTCGGCCGCGAGCCCAGCTCCCCTGCTGGGACGCCGACCCGAAAGGCTCCTCACCATGGCCACCTACGCGCCCACCAGCATCATCCTCTACGTCGCCGACGTGGACCCCAGCACCGCGTTCTACCGCCGAGCCCTGGGGAAGGATCCTGTGGCGACCTTCCAGGACTTCGCGGTCTTCGCCCTCACCAGCGACGTCACCGTCGGCCTGCAAACCCGCGACGCCATCGACCCCACCCCCACGGGCACGCCCGGCTGCGTGGAGTTGTCGATGAGCTACGCCACCCGCGACGACGTCGACGCCCTCTACCGCGAATGGACCACCCTCGGGTTCCCCATCGCCCTGGAGCCCACCACCCTCGATTTCGGCTACACCTTTGTCGCCCACGACCCCGACGGGCACCGGCTGCGCGTGTGCGCGACCGATACCAGCGGCCTTGGGTGACTCAGCCGCGGAGCTCGATACCGCGTCGGTCGGCCTGTCAGCGTCGGCTGTCGGATCAGGCGAGTTGACCGGGGCGCAGCGGGCCGGTGAGCGCGTGCTGCAAGAGCGGGGCGAACAGCGGCGTCCCCGTCGCAACCGACACGTTCACCGACGTCCCCGACATGCCGACGGCCGTCCTCGACGCAGCCGCCGCCTACGAGGCCGCCCACGAGGCGTGGGCCGAGGCCGACGCCGACCGCCAGGCCGCCCACGAGGCGATCACCGGCGCCGACGACCGCGACCTCGCCGCCCTCCGCCAAGCACTCCGCGAGGGCAAGCCCGACCCCGGCCCCGCCCACCACACGAACGCCGAACGGAACGCCCTCGTCGAACAGGAACGCCTCCGCTTCGCCTTCGCTGACCTGAACAAGGCCCGCGACACCCTCGCCGGCGCGATCGCCGACAACGAACGCCAGGTGCTCGCCGCCGCCGCAGCCCACGAGCTCGCCACCCTGGCCCGCTACCAGGCCGCCGTCCAGGCCGCCGCCGCAGCCCTCACCGCCGCCGCCGACGCCGCTACCCACATCGGCCGCGCCTGGGGTGAACTCGCCGACCTGCTGCCCAACGGCCACCCGGTCAACCTGTCCAGCAGCCGCAACAAGAGGCACGCCTACCCGTCGACGCCCTCGCTGTTCGACATGCAGCACGCCGCCGACGCCGCGGCCAGCCTCTACGGGAACGCCGCCGCGATCTACGGGCAGCCGACCCCACCCGACCCCGCCCCGCTCGACGACCCCGAGCCCGACACCGAGCCGATCGCGCCCACCAAGCGCGCCGCCCGAAAGCTCGCCTAGTCGTGTGCGAGCGCGCGGCCCTCGACACCCGGGAACCTGTCGCCCCGGTACGAGGCCGCGCCGCACAGCACCCCGCACCGGCCGCCCGCGTCTCCTTTCCACGGGCGGCCGGTGCCCTGTGCGGCGCCCCCTACCCACCGGTCCACCCCGTCCCCCCGGTCCGCCTTGCCACGTACGGCATAGGGCGAGCCGGGATGCGTGCCCGGATGCCCGCCCGTTTTTCCCCGCCCGCAGTCGACCCCCAGGAGCACGACTTGACCACCACCAGACCGAGGACCCCCGCGAATCTAGGGGCCGACGGCCGTCGCCTGTTCCGGGCGGTCGTCGACGAGTTCGACCTGCGCGCCGACGAGCTCCTGTTGCTCGTGGAGGCTGCCCGGACGGCCGACGACTGTGCCCGGCTGGACGCCGCGGTGGCTTCCGGGCCGCTGCTCGTCACGGGCTCGACCGGCCAGGACGTCGCGAACCCGCTGCTGCGTGAGTCGCGGCAGTCGCGTGCCCTGCTCGGGTCGCTGTTGCGGCAACTCGGGCTCCCGGACACCGCCGAGGACGCCGACCGGGACCACGCCGCCGGGCGTCCGTCGTCCGCGTCCGATCGGGCGATCGCCGCGGCCCGGGCGCGCTGGGGTTCGGCCGTCGTCGGGGTGAACCGGTGAGGCGCCGCGAGACCACCGCCGCGACGCCGACGACGTCCGGGCCCCGTGAGTTCTCCGCGGCCGAGGTTGCCGAACTCCGGGCGATCATCGCGGGCGACTGGTCGCGGCGCGAGGACGACCGCGCCGAGGCTCTGGACGCTGTTCACGCTCGGGCGGGTCGTCGTCGCGGTCTGCTGCTGTGGGAGCTCGACCGGGTCGACGACGTCGACCGGCGCCTCGCCGAGGAAGTCGCCGGTGACTACTTCACTTGGAGTGCGCGCGGCTGCCCCATCCTCCCGCCTGACTAGGTGCAAGACTGAGGGTGACCGCACCACCGCGGGAAGATTTAGGGGGGAGGTTTCGTGAGATTCCACCGGATTGCCGCTGTCTCGGCCCTGGCTGTCCTGGCGGGTTGTTCAGCGCCGACAGCCCAACCAGTCGCGACAACACCAAGCGCCACCGCGACCGCCACAACCACGACCACGGCAGCCACAGCCACGCCAAGCCCGACCACGACAACCACGACAACCACGACAACCACGGCAACCACGGCCACGACGACCACCGCGGCCGCCCCGGCCCAGCCGCCGAGCGTCGACTCGGTCACCGACCCGAAGGGCGACGCCGAGGCGGGGGTCGATCTGGTCGGCGCCAAGCTTGTAAAGGTCAGCGGGAACCTCCTCGTGACCTGGACGCTTGCCGGACCGGTCCCGTCTTCTGGGACGGCCGGGTTCTACCTTCAAACTGCCGCGGTCGACGGAAGTAAGTCGGCCCAACGAGGCGTCAAGTTCGACGGCGGGAAGAAGATCGCCCACTTCATCGCGTACGGCGCCAAGAACACGAACCTAACCGGCATGGTTACCGCGTCGGGCTCGACCGTCTCGGCGGCGTTCCCACTCACCGAGCTTGGGCCGCTGGGCTCGACGATGACGTGGCGCGCGGTCGCGACCGCCGGGGGCCAGGACAGCGACTCGGCGCCCGACCCGGGTCCGTCTTTGCTCCGGCCGAAGACGCTCCTTTTCGACCTTCAGGGGTGACAGCACACAACGCACCCGGGCGGCGATAGCCTCGCGTTTGTGGCGGGGGATCGATTGACGGCATGGGAGCGGCGAGCCGACCCCCTATTGACCGCCGCGGCGGTCGGGTTCCTGGCCGCCTACGCCGTCCCGATCATCTGGCCGGAGTCCCCGGCGGCGATTCGCGACACCTGCGAGGTTCTGACGTGGCTCGTGTGGGGCGCGTTCGCTCTCGACTACGTCGCCCGGCTCGTGCTCTCCCAGGACCGGCGCGCCTACGTTCGGCGGCACCTGCTCGACTTGGCGATCATCGCGCTTCCCCTGTTGCGGCCGCTCCGCCTGTTGCGGTTGGTGACAATGCTCAAGTTCATCGACGCGAGCGCGACGAATCGCTTCCGCGGCCGCATCCTCACGTACGTGCTCGGCGGGGCGTCCCTGCTCGGGTTCGTCGGCGCCCTGGCCGTGCTGGACGCCGAACGGGAGACGCCCGGCGGCAACATCGACACGTTCGGCGACGCCCTGTGGTGGGCGTTCACCACGATGACGACCGTCGGGTACGGCGACCGCTACCCGGTAACCACGATGGGCCGGTTCGTCGCGGTCGGTCTGATGGTGGGCGGCGTCACGATCTTGAGCACCGTCACCGCGATGTTGGCGTCGTGGATGGTTGAACGTGTCCGCGCCGACGTCGCCGCCGACATAGCGGAGGCCGAGCGACGCGAGACCGACGAGAAGTAGGCAACGCCAGCCACGAGGAACGCCCCCACCCTTCCGGGTGGGGGCGTTTTCGGCGTTCACGGGCACGTTCAGCGGCCCGGGTGCCCTCCGATGCCCGGAACGAGGGCTGCAGGCGTCACGAGCCGATTGTGGGCCGGACGAGGCCCTTTACTGTCGACGGGCGCCCCGGTTTCGGCCGTGTGGACGGCGTCGCGGAGTGCGTCGGCGAGTTCGGCCGCCTCAGTGAGGGTGAGCGGCGCCCACACGGCTTCGGTGCCGACGATGAGTTGCACGGTGACGACGGGGCGGCGTCCGGGCGTGTGCTCGACGTCGACGGCCGCCTCGACGCGACGCCGCCGGGCCGTCCCGAGGTACACCAGACCGGCCACGCGCGCCCAGTGGGCGCCCGGGTCCCCGGGCTCGTCGAGCTCGTGGGCGTGGTCCGTGTCGCACCAGGCCGGGCAGCCCGTCGGCGCGTCCTCGACGACCGGGGCGGCCGTGCGTGCCTTCCGCGCCTCGACCTCGGCCTCGTCGTCGGCGAGCATGTCGGCGACGTCTTGGGGGTCCCACCCGGTCACGTCGACGGCCGGGAAGGTGGGCGCGGCGTCCTGCTCGACCTCGACCTGGGCGGCCCCGTCGACGTCGTCGGCCGCGGCGAGCAACAGCCCGGCGAGGCGCCGCGCGTCGGCCGCCGTGAGTCGGTCCGAGGCGATCGCGCGGCCCGTCGGCTCGTCGGTGCGCTGCACGAGGATGTAGGGCGCCCGGCTGGGGTTCCAGGCGGGTTCGACCTCGACGTCGACGGCGACGCAGGAGAAGGCCGGGCGGACGGTGTCGGGGCGGGTGTTCGTGATCATGGTCGTTCCCTCTCGGGTGAGGGGCGGCCCGTGTTGCACGTATGTTGCACGACCAACAGAAAGGCCGCCCGACTGGGCTTCGTTTCGCCTAGTCGTAGCGGCCTTCTCGTTTCGTTCGTGTGAACTTCCATCAATCCCTGACTAGGGACGATGTGCGGTGCCCGGTGGTGCTGTGTCCCTAGCGTGCGGAGAGATTGTCCACGACCCGCTCCTCGCCCGCAGCGCGAAGGGGCGTGACGACACATAGTCGTCACGCCCCTCCGCTGCCGAGCGTTTACTTCACGCGCATCTGGATGCGAGTCCCCTCACTGATGAGGCATGCGTATTCGCTCAACTCAGGGTCGGAGATCGACCCACCGATCCGAGCCCACTCACGCCTCAGCACGGGCTTGATCTCAGAGGCGGGGCTCCCCTTGTAGCGACGAGAGAGGGAGTCGAACATCTTTTGATAGTCAGAGGCGATGTCCCTCACGGCGGGCCGGATGGCCTTCTCCAGTTCCTTCTCCCAGCCGGGCGTCATGCTGATCTTCACGCTACCCACGATCAGACCCGCTGACTGATGGTGCCACCGGGGTTCCCGTCAGCGGTTCCCTTGGTGACGAACCTCCCGGTGACGACCGAGCGGTGAACGGTCACCTTGTTCGAGGTGCCGCGCCCAACCGTCTCAGTCGACGTCGTGCGGGGGCTCTTTCGAGCGCTGGTCGTCTTGACGAATCGCCCAGTGCGGGCGCTCCTACTCACAGTGCGTGCCATGATGGCGCACTCCCTTCCGGGCGTAGCCAGTTGCGAGCACTGCGCATGGAGCGGCTAGAGTTGGTGTCCTAGTTGCCCGACTAGACGCCAGCCCCGAGCCGCTCCGTCCCGGAGTGTCCCGGGGCTTCGGTGCTCTTGGACGACATCGTACCTGGCTCTTGGGAAAATCCCAAGAGTGCCCTAGGATGGCTGACATGAACCCCAGCATTGGCGAGCGGGTGCTCGGGGCACTCCCGGAAGGCACCCCCCAGAAGGAGATCGCGCGTCAGGTGGGCATGACCGAGGACGCCTTCTCACGTGCTCTGCGTGGGCAGCGTGGCTTCTCGGCGCTGGAACTGGCACGACTTGCCGAGGTGCTCAATCAGGACATCCACCTGCTGATCACGGGCGAGCCCGATCCGAACCGCTTGGTGGTTTCGGGACGCCACAACTTCGACAAGGAGACTTGGACCCGAAGCATCGACGGGGAGCAGGGAGACAAGCTGATTCTCTCCGATGTCCTGCTCGCCTACCGTCAGGCTGAGACCGTCCGACCGCTCGTTCCCAGCAACGTCCCTGCTGACTTGGCGGGCGCGCGAGCAGCGCTGGAGGAGGAGTTCGCTCGCACCTTCATCGAGCGTCTTGCTCGGATGGAGATTGACACGGTTCGGCTCCCCGGACTCAGCACGGCCTACTCGCTGCGTATCGGACCGCGAGATGTCATCGTCATCCCCGAGACCGGCAACTGGTTCAAGGAAAACTTCGACCTCGCCCACGAGTTGGCCCATCTAGTTCTCGGACATGAGGGCGTCATGGCGACCGAGGGGCGAGGGGTGAGCCGTGAGGAGGCAGCGGCCAACAGGTTCGCGGCCGACTTGCTCCTGCCCGAGCAGGAGTTGCGGAGGATGGACTGGTCCAAGTTGTCTGCCGCCGATCTTGCTGCACACGTATGGCGGTGGGGTGTCTCCACCCATACTTTGAAAGTTCGGTTGGAAACGCTACGGCTGCCCGTGGAGTCCGACACGCGAGCGCTGTTGGACCTGACGACGCAGGGCTTGCTGCGCCGCCATTGGGTGCAGGATGAGCCTGGCGACCCGATCACCGAGCGCATGACTTTGGCCAGCGCCCGGACGTTCCCCGCTTGGCTGAAGGATGCCCACCTGGAGGGTGTGGCTCAAGGGCGACTTCAGAAGGGAACGCTCGCGTGGATGTTGGGCGTGGACCCTGAGACGCTGGAAGTTGACGAGCCCACCGCCCCCACCATGAGTGACTCCGACCTCATGTCGCTGCTCGGATAACCTGCTGAGGTGCAAGGCGACGACACTCCGCGTCTGGTGTTCCCGGACACCACCGTGCTGATCAACTTCGCCCTGGTGGACGAGATGGCGCTGTTGGAGCGCCTCGTGGCCGGAAACGGCTCCTGGTGTGGCACGGTCGCTAGCGAATGCCACGATCAAGCCTCCAAACAGGGGCTGCCACAGATGCTGGATGCGCATGACATCTTTGGAACACCACTCCTCTTGGAGACGCGCGTGGAGTTCGTTGACTTCAAGGTGAACCAGAGTTTCTTCCGCGAAGTGTCGAAGAACCCCGACGCTACCCACGCGGGCGAGTCTGAGACTCTCGCGATCCTGACGTCGCGCAGGATCAAGTCCGTTGTGGTCTCCGATGATGGCGGCGTCCCTCTTCGGCTTGCGGCCTTGAAGATGCAGCCAACTATCCAAGCGACGACCTCGTGGCACTTCTTCCGCGTGGCCTACTGGAAGGGCCACATAAGCGAGACCCGACTGTGGGATATTCGCCGCGTCCTGCTGGCGCATCGGCGAGCCTGTCCACCTGAGGTACTCGACCCCGCGCGGTTCGCTAGTTGGATCAGGCCTCCTGGGACGTTCTCGGGCTCGGCGTGACCCTCCGACCACCGAAGCCGTAGGTCCTGATCTCGCGGGCGGGCTTCTTCTTGGGCGGGAGGCCGACCGCTCGCCGCGCCTCATCCATCTCTCGCTCCTGCTTCGCCTCCTTGATGATCTCCCTGTCCTCGGCGGCGAAGGTGCGGTCGAGGTCGGCGGCGAGGCGCTGGAGTTCGGGTGAGAGAGGCATGGCGGGGTCTCCTCGGAGGCTTGGATGTCCTG
>NZ_JBDHZL010000054.1:0-17335 GCF_039811905.1 Nigerium sp.
CGCGGACGCTTTGCCCACCCGGCAGCAGGCTCGTCACCCGGACGATCGCCCCCCGCGGCTCCAGGGCGACGACGGTGGCCGGCAGCACGGTCCGGGGGCTGCCGCCGGGCGCGGCGAGGTGGATCGACACGGCCGCCGGCTCGACGGTCGCGAGCGCGGGCCAGCCGCGGGCCAGCGACGCGCCGTCCTCCGCGATCCCCGTGAGCACCAGCCCGGCGCCGAGGTCGAGACGGTCGGCGTCCAACCCGACGCCGGTCAGCAGGTTCAGCCCGACGAGCCGGGCCAGAAACTCGGTGCGCGGCCGGGCGAGCACGTCGCCGACCGGCCCGCGCTCGACGATGCGTCCGCCTTCCACGACGACGACCTCCTCGGCGAGGGCGAGCACATCCAGCAGGTCGTGCGTGACGAGCAGGACCGTCTGCCCCGCGAGCCGCTCCCGCAACAGCCGCCGCATCTCGGGGGCGACGCCGACGTCGAGGGCGGCCAGCGGTTCGTCCAGCAGGACGGCCTCCGGCTCGCCCGCCAGCGCCCGCGCGAGCGCCACTCGCTGCTGCTGGCCGCCCGACAACTGCCCCGGACGCCGCTGCGCCAGCTCGCCGCAGCCGACGGCGTCCAGGTGGCGTTGGGCGGTCGCGAGGGCCTCGCGCCGCGCGACGCCCCGGGCGCGCGGCCCGAACGCGACGTTCTCCGCGACGCTGAGGTGCGGGAAGAGCAACGACCGCTGCGACAGCAGCGCCAGACCCCTCGCGTGGCTCGGGACGTGCACGCGCCCGCCGTCCACGAGGCGGCCGCCGATGCGCACTTCACCGGAGTCCGGCCGCGTGAGCCCCGCGAGCACCTGGACCAGCGTCGACTTGCCCGCCCCGTTGGGCCCCACGACCGCCACGCGGCTGCCGGGCTCGACCTCCAGGTCCACCTCCACGTCCCGCGCGTCGACCCGCGCGCGGACCGCCAGCCCGGCGCTCACGACGCCCCCGCCCGATCGGGGACGCCGACGTCCGCCCGCCGCCCGCGCCTCCGCCTCTCGGACGGCCCGCCCTCCGACGTCTGGGTGAGCCGCGTCAACCATCCGGCACCCCCGACCACGACGATGGCCAGCCCGATCAGAACCACCGACAAGGCGAGCGCGCTGTCGGGGTCCGTCTCGCGTTGGAGGTAGATCTCGAGCGGGAGCGTCCGGGTCGTGCCCTGCAGCGATCCGGCGAACGTGAGCGTCGCGCCGAACTCGCCGAGCGCCCGCGCGAACGCGAGCGCCGTCGCGGACGCCAGCGCGGGGCCGAGCAGCGGCAGCGTCACCCGGCGCAGCACGTACGTCGGCGTCGCCCCGAGGACGGCGGCCGCGCTCTCGAAGCCGGCCGGGGACGTCCGCAGCGCGCCCTCCAGCGCGATGACCAGGTACGGCATCGACACGAACGCCTGCGCGATCACGACCGCCACGGTCGTGAACCCGATCTCGACGCCGAACGCCGACAGGCTGGCGCCGAGCAGGCCGCGGCGTCCGAGCGTGACGAGCAGCGCGAGGCCCGCCACGACCGGCGGCAGCACCATCGGCAACATCGTGAGCACGCGGGCCACCGCCGCCCAGGCCCCCCGCGCGCGGGCGAGCGCCAGCGCGAGGGGGCACCCGAGCAGCACCGAGATCGCGGTGCTGGCGAAGCACGTCCGCAGCGACAGGCTGAGGGCGTCCAGGCTCGCCTGCGCGGAGAGCAGCTCCGGCAGCCGGCCCCACGGCAGCCGCACCCCGACGCCCACCAGCGGGACGACGAGGAACAGCAGCGCCGCCCCGACCGGCAGCCACAGCCAGCGCGGGAGGGGCGTCCTCACTTAGTGGCGGACGCCGTGGGCGTCGCCGACGCCGAAGCTGCCGACCCGGACGGGGACGCCGTCGCCGACGCCGTCGGTTCGGCGAACCCGTACCTGGCGAGAATCGCGCGGCCCTGCGGCGACGTCACCTGAGCGATGAATCGCTGGGCCCCCTGCGGGTCGGGCGCGCCGTTGACCGTCGCGATCAGGTACTGGTTGATGACCTTCTCGGCGCCCGGGATCTCGACGGTGTCGACCTTGTCTCCGGCGCCGGCGGCGTCGGTCGTGTAGACGAGCCCGGCGTCCGCCTCGCCGGACGTCACCTTGCCGAGCACGTCGGTGACCTTCTGCTCCTCCGACACCGGCTGCAGCTTCACGCCCAGCTCGCCGGCGAGCTTCTGGCTGGCGCGTCCGCACGGCACGGCGGGCGCGCAGATCACGAGCCGCTTGCCGGTCAGGGACGCGTTGAGCCCCGTCACCTTGCCCGGGTTGCCGGACGGCGTGACGAGCACCAGGTGGTTCGTCGCGAACAGGGTCGGCTCGCCGACGAGCTTCTTCTCGACCGCCCGGTCCATCGTCGCCTTGTCGGCGGTCGCGAGCACGTCGGCCCGCGCGCCACCCGCGAGCTGGTCGACCAACGTCGAGCTGCCCTCGAACGAGAACCGCTCCTCCTGCGTGGCGTCCGCCTGCGAGATCTCGCCGAAGCTCTTCTGCAAGGACGCCGCCGCGAACACGGTCAGTTGCCCGGACCCGGCGCTCCCACCCGCGCTCGGGGACGCCCCTCCGGACGCCGGCGCGCAGCCGGCCAGCGCCACGCACGTCGCCAGGGACGCCGCGGCAGCCGCCACCGCCCGCGCGCCGCGCGCGCTCGCCCTCCGTCGGACGCCGCGCCCCGTCGCGCCCGTCGCCGTGGTCGTCGCCGTCGTCGTCTCCTGCACCGTCATGACCGCCCCCTTGCCGTCTCGATCGAGACATTCGTAGCTTTGATGACCGCGGTCGCCACCGACCCCGGCTCCAGAGCCAACTCGCGGACCGCCTCCGTCGAGATCAGCGAGACCACCCGGAACGGCCCGCACTGCAGCTCCACCTGGCTCATCACCTGGTCGGAGAGCACCCGCGTCACCAGCCCCGTGAAGTGGTTGCGCGCCGAGCGGAGGCCCGCGTCGGCGTCCAACTCCCCGATGCCCCCATCGGCGAACTCGACGGCCAGCCGCGCGATCGCGGCCCCGTCGACGACCTTGCGCCCCGACTCGTCGACCGACGACGGCAGCGCGCCGGAATCGACCCGCCGCCGCACCGTGTCGTCCGACACCCCGAGGAGGCGCGCGGCCTCGGAAATCCTGAGTTGCGTCATGGATCACGACCCTACTTCCGCTTCCGCGTAGAAAACAACCGAAGGACGCCGCGTCCGCGACGCCGGGCCCCACCTGGCCGCCTTGCCGCGGGCTCGGCACCGGACGCGGCCCGGCATGACGAAGTTCGCGCCACGACGAAAACAAGTCCGCCGCAGCCTCTTGACGCCGCGTCTTTATCAAGAGAGTGTCGGGACATCGAACTTCGCCTGAACGCGCGGGGCCGTCGGCTCTGATCGCGGGGCGGAGCGTCTCGTCACAACGCTGTGGAAAGGACGGTCATGCCTTCGGACGTGTCCCAAAAGCGCAGGCGCAGAGGGGCGGTGGGTCTGGCCCTGGCGCTCGTCGCGCCGCTGGCGCTCGCCGGCTGCGCGAACCAGCAGAACGGCCCGCCGACGCTCATGTGGTACATCAACCCCGACGACGGCGGGCAGGCCGAGCTCGCCCAGCGCTGCACGGCGGCGTCCGGGGGCAAGTACTCGATCGAGACGTCCGTGCTGCCGCGCGACGCGGCGTCCCAGCGCGAACAGCTCGCCCGCCGGCTGGCGGCGGGCGACGCGTCCATGGACATCATGAGCCTCGACCCGCCCTACGTCCCCGAGCTGGCGAACCCGGGCTTCCTCGCGCCGGTGCCGGAGGCGCTGCAGAAGGCGTCCCTCTCCGACGACGTCGTCGAGGGCGCCAAGCGCGGCGCCCAGTGGGACGGCAAGGTCGTCGCGGTGCCCTTCTGGGCGAACACCCAGTTGCTCTGGTACCGCAAGTCGGTGGCCCAGAAGGCCGGGCTGGACATGAACCAGCCGGTCACGTGGAGCCAACTGCTGGACGCGGTGCGTAAGACCGACACCTACATCGGCGTCCAGGGCATCCGGGGCGAGTCGATGACGGTGTGGGTGAACGCGATGATCGAGTCGGGCGGCGACCACATCGTCCGCAACCCGACGGAGCCCGCCGACCAGATCGACCTCGGTCTCGACAGCGACGCCGGCAAGGCGGCCGCGACCATCGTCGGCACGATCGGCCGCGACGGGCTGGGCGGCCCCGGCATCACGACGCAGGACGAGAACGTCACCATGCAGAACTGGCAGGGCGACCACGGCTCGTTCATGGTCAACTGGCCGTTCGTCTACGCCGCCACCCAGTCGGCCGTCGAGCAGGGGTCGCTCGACCGCTCGGTGCTCGACGACATGGGCTGGGCCCAGTATCCGCGCATGAGCGCCGACCGGCCCTCGGCGCCGCCGCTGGGCGGCATCATGCTCGGCGTCGGCTCGCACTCGCGGCACCCCGATCTCGCCTTCGACGCGATCACCTGCATCACGAAGCCCGAGAACCAGGCGTACTACTTCGTGAGCAACGGCAACCCGCCGTCGTCCATCAAGGCGTTCGACGACGCGGCCGTGCGGGAGAAGTACCCGATGGCGCCCGTGATCCGCACCGCGCTCGAGAACGCGGCGCCGCGTCCGCAGACGCCCTACTACAACGAAGTGTCCACCGCGATCCAGCAGGGCTACACCCCGCTGACCGTCGTGACGGACCAGACGCCGGCGCAGGTCGCCGAGTTCATCCGCCGGGTTCTGAGAGGAGAGGCCCTCCAGTGAGCACCGCATCCACCCAGGCCGTCGAGACGGCCAGCGAACCGCAGGCGCGCACCAAGCACCTGACCCAACGCGCACGGGACGAGCGGCGTCTCGGCTGGCTGCTCGCCGGCCCGGCGTTCGTCCTGATGCTCGCCGTCACCGTGTACCCCATCCTCCAGGCGCTGTTCGACTCGCTGTTCAGCTACCGGCTGACCGCCCCCGACGACCGCGCGTTCGTCGGTCTCGGCAACTACGGCGTGATCCTGACCGACGGCGTCTTCTGGCGCGGACTCGGGGTGACGCTGCTCATCACCGTCGTCACCGTCGCGGTCGAGCTCGTGCTCGGCTTCGCGCTGGCGATGGTGATGAACTCGGCGATCCGCGGGCTGAAGGGCCTGCTGCGCACGGCGATCCTCATTCCCTACGGCACCATCACGGTCGTCTCGGCGTTCGCGTGGTTCTACATGTTCGACATCAACTCGGGCTACGTGAACCACTGGTTCGGTTGGCTCCCGGGCATCGGCGCGAACTTCGACTGGTTCGGCTCCACCTGGCCGGCGCTGTTCGTCATCATGGCCTCCGAGATCTGGAAGACGACCCCCTTCATCTCGCTGCTGCTGCTCTCGGGCCTCGCCCAGGTGCCCTCGGACTACACCGAGGCCGCCAAGGTCGACGGCGCGACGTGGGGCGAGCGGCTGACGAAGGTCATCCTGCCGAACATGCGGGCGGCGATCATGGTCGCGGTGCTCTTCCGCGCACTGGACGCCTTCCGCATCTTCGACAACATCTTCATCATGACCAACGGCGCCTACGGCACGGAGGCCCTGTCGCTGCTGGCCTACCGCACGTCGATCGGACGCCTCGAGCTCGGCCTGGGCTCCGCAGTCTCGGTGATCCTGTTCATCTGCGTCGCGATCATCGCGGCCGTCGCGATCAAGGGCTTCAAGGTCGATCTGGCCGGCCAGGGAAGGGCGAAGTGACATGAAGGCACTCTCCACGCGGCAAAAGATCCTGTGGGGGCTGGTCGGCCTCCTCGTGCTGCTCTACACGCTGTGGCCGCTGTTCTCGATCCTGATGACCTCGTTCAAGGCGCCGAGCGACCTGTTCACCGGACGCCTGCTGCCGACGAAGTTCGTCGGCGACAACTACGCGATGATCTTCACCGGGGGCGCGCGGGACCTGTTCCTGCCCGCCCTGCGCAACTCGATCGGCATCTCGCTCATCTCGACGGCGATCGCCGTCGTGCTGGCCACGTTCTGCGCCTACGCGATCGCGCGGCTCGACTTCCCCGGCAAGCGGCTCATCCTGAACTGCGCGCTGGGCGTCTCGATGTTCCCCGTGATCTCGATCGTGACGCCGCTGTTCAACCTGTGGCGTCAGATCGGCCTGTACGACACGTGGCCCGGCCTGATCATCCCGTACCTGTCCCTCACGCTCCCGATCTCGATCTACACGCTGGCCGCGTACTTCCAGCAGATCCCGTGGGAGCTGGAGCAGGCCGCCCAGGTCGACGGCGCGACGAACTGGCAGGCGTTCCGCAAGGTGATCGTCCCGCTGGCCGCCCCCGGCGTCTTCACGACGGCGATCATCGCGTTCTTCATCGCCTGGAACGACTTCGTGTACGGCATCTCGCTGACGTCCACCGAGGCCGCCCGCCCGGTGCCCGCCGCGCTGGCGTTCTTCACCGGGGCGTCCCAGTTCGAGGACCCGACGGGCGCGATCTCGGCCGCGGCCGTCGTCGTCACCATCCCGATCATCATCATCGTGGTGCTGTTCCAGCGCCAGATCGTCTCCGGCCTCACCCAGGGTGCGGTCAAGGGCTGACGCCCCATCCCCCGCGACACTGCGAACCAAGGAAGCTCACATGGCAGCCATCAACCTGACCGACATCGTCAAGACCTACGACGACGGCTTCACCGCCGTCAAGGGCGTCAGCCTCGACATCGCCGACGGGGAGTTCATGATCCTCGTCGGGCCGTCCGGCTGCGGCAAGTCCACCCTGCTCCGCATGATCGTGGGGCTGGAAGACATCACGGACGGCGACCTCGAGATCGACGGCAAGCGCGTCAACGACATCCCGCCGCGCGACCGGAACCTCTCGATGGTGTTCCAGAACTACGCCCTCTACCCGCACCTCACCGTCGCCGAGAACATCGCGTTCCCGCTGAAGCTGAAGAAGAGCAAGCTGTCGGCGTCCGAGGTGAAGGACCGCGTCCAGCGGGCCGCCGAAATGCTCGACCTGGTCGACCACCTCGACCGCAAGCCGGCGAACCTGTCCGGCGGTCAGCGGCAACGCGTCGCGATGGGGCGCGCGATCGTCCGCGAGGCGGACGCGTTCCTGTTCGACGAGCCGCTGTCGAACCTGGACGCCAAGCTCCGCGGGCAGATGCGCACCCAGATCGCCGGCCTGCAGCGCCGGCTCGGGACGACGTCCATCTACGTCACCCACGACCAGACCGAGGCCATGACGCTCGGCGACCGCGTGGCCGTGTTGAAGAAGGGCCTGCTGCAGCAGGCCGCGTCCCCGCGCGAGCTGTACGAGCAGCCGGTCAACATCTTCGTGGCCGGGTTCATCGGCTCGCCGTCGATGAACTTCGTCCCGGCGACGGCCGAGGGCGACCACCTGAAGACGCCGATCGGCGACCTGAAGGTGCCCGACCGGGTGCTGAAGGCGGCCGAGGGCAAGAAGCTGGTGATCCTCGGGCTGCGTCCGGAGTTCTTCGAGGACAACCTGTTCGTCGACGAGAAGCTCCGCGAGCACGGCACGGAGTTCACCGCGACGCCGACCCACACCGAGTGGCTGGGCAACGAGCAGTACGCGTACATCAACTACGACGAGGACCCGGAGCTGAAGAGCGTCCTCGACGAGTTGGCCCACGACCTCGACCAGGACGAGATCCCGCCCACCCTGGTGGTCTCCATGGACGCCAAGTCGCGCCTCATGGGCGGCGACGAGGGCCACTTCTGGCTCGACACGCGCCTCGTGCACGTGTTCGACCCCGAGACCGGCGAGAACCTCACCCGCGACGCCGAGGCCGGCCAGCAGCTCACCGACGAGGCCGTCCAGCAGCGCGAGCACGAGATCCAGCTCGCCCAGCACGACGGGCAGGTCACCGAGAAGGCCTGACGCGGGCACGGACGCGGGCGATCGTCGCCGCCGGGCGCGTGCCCGGCGGCGACGCCGTCCGCGCGCGGCTCAGCGGGCCCGCGGGTGGGCGGTGAGGAACACCTCCCGCAGGTGCTCGGCCGTCACCTTGGTGTAGAGCTGGGTCGTCGTCACCGACGCGTGCCCGAGGAGCTCCTGCACGACGCGGACGTCCGCGCCGCCGTCGAGCAGGTGCGTCGCGAACGAGTGCCGCAGGGTGTGCGGGCTGACGTGGGCGTCCAGGTGGGCGCGGTCGGCGTGCGCGGAGACGATGTTGAACGCGGACTGCCGCGACAGGCGTCCCCCACGCGCGTTCAGCAGCAGGGCCGGCCCGGGCCGCTTGGCCCGGGCGACCAGGGTCGGACGCCCGCGCGTCAGGTAGTCGCCGACGGCGGTCCGGGCGTAGGAGCCGAGCGGGACGATGCGCTCCTTGCGCCCCTTGCCGAACAGCCGGAGCCCGAGGTCGGGGTCGTCGAGCTGGGCGGACACGTCGTCGACGTCCAGGGCGATGAGTTCGCTCACGCGGGCGCCGGTGCCGTAGAGCAGCTCGAGGAGGGCGGCGTCCCGGAGTCCGTCGACCGTCGTGCGGTCGGGGGCGTCCAGCAGCGCCTGCGCCTGGGCGATCGAGAGCGCCTTCGGCAGGCGCGCGCCCTGCTTGGGGGGCGCGACGGCGTCCGCGGGGTCGGCGGCGGGGCGGCCGTCGTGGCCGCCCTCCCCGGACGCGAACCGGTGGAAGCTGCGCACCGCCACGGTCGCCCTCGCCACGCTGGACGCCGCCGGCGCCGGCCGGTCGTCGGCCGGCGACGACAGCCAGGCGACGAACCCGGTGACGTGTTCGGGAGCGACGGCGTCCAGGTCGGCGATGCCGCGTCCGGCCAGGTAGGACGCGTACCGCGCCAGGTCGCGCCGGTAGCCGGCGACCGTGTGCGGGGACGCCCCCCGCTCGACGCGCAGGTGGTCCAGGTAGGCGGCGATCGCGTCGTCGATCGTCACGGCGTCCCCGCGGGGAGTACGGCCAGGGGTGCCGCGGGCGGGCGTCGGCGTCCCGCAGCTGCGGGGACGTCCGCGCGCCGGCCCAGCCGGATCATGGCGCGCTCAGGACTCGCCGAGCCGGGCCAGCTCGGCGTCCCGGGCGCGCTTGGCGGCCCGCGCCGGCCAGGGGGCGTCCGGTGTCCGGAGGTCGTCGAGGCGTCCGGACTTCAAGGCGCCGTAGGCGGCCAGCGCCCCGACGACCATGGTCGGGTTCTGGACGCGCCCGGCATAGATGGCGTCGACGAGGTCCTCCAGCGGCACGAGGACGACGTCCATGTCCGCCTCCTCGTTCTCGACGACGAAGCCGTCGGGGCGCGCCACCGGGCTGAGCCCGCGCGCCAGATACACGCGCAGGGTCTCCTGGAGGCAGCCGGGGCTCGTCATGTAGTCGACGAGGATCCGCCAGTCGGACGCCGCGAGCATCGCCTCCTCGGCGAGCTCGCGCTGGGCGCCGGTGAGGTAGTCCTCGCCCTCGACGTCGAGCAGGCCGGCCGGCGGCTCGATCAGCCGGAAGCCCACCGGGTGCCGCACCTGCCGAACGACCGCGACCCGGTTCTGCTCGTCCAGCGCGATGATGCCGACCGCTCCAGTGTGCAGCAGGTAGTCGCGGACCATCTCGCCGCCGTCGGGCGTCTCCACCGTGTCGGAGACGAACGTCTGGATGACGCCCTCCCCCAGCACCCGGTGCGCCCGGATCGGCCACGAGACCGGCTCGTCGGTGATCTCGTCGCCGGTGAGCACGGGCAGGGCCGGCGCCTCGGGGCCGGCCGGACGCCCGCCGGCGTTCTCGCGGGCGGCCATCACTCGTCCTCCTCGGTGGGCAGCAGTTGGTTGTTCTTGTGCAGGAGCGCCGCCCGCACGAGCCCCGCGAACAGCGGGTGCGGACGCGTCGGGCGCGACTTCAACTCCGGGTGCGCCTGCGTCGCGAGGAAGAACGGATGCTTCTCGCGGTCGAGCTCGACGAACTCGACGAGGCGTCCGTCCGGGGAGGTGCCGGACACGCGCAGCCCTGCCCCCTCGAGCTGCTCGCGGTAGGCGTTGTTGACCTCGTAGCGGTGCCGGTGCCGCTCGGTCACCTCGGTCGTCCCGTACTGCTGGGCAACCTTCGAGCCCGACACCAGCTTCGCCGGGTACGAGCCGAGCCGCATGGTGCCGCCCAGGTCGCCGCCGCCGTCCACGATCGCGACCTGTTCGGCCATGGTCGCGATGACGGGGGCGTTCGTGGCGGGGTCGAACTCGGTGGACGCCGCGTCGGACAGGCCGAGCACGTTGCGGGCGACCTCGATCACCATGCACTGCAGCCCCAGGCACAGGCCGAGGGTCGGCAGTTGGTTCTCGCGGGCGTACCGCAGGGCGCCGAGCTTGCCCTCGACGCCGCGGATGCCGAACCCGCCCGGGACGACGATGCCGTCCACGTCGTGCAGCTGCTCGCGGGCGCCCTCGGGGGTCTCGCAGGCGTCCGAGGGGATCCACCGCACGTGCACCTTCGCCCAGTTCGCGAAGCCGCCGGCGCGGAGGGCTTCGCAGACCGACAGGTAGGCGTCCGGGAGGTCGATGTACTTGCCGACCAGGCCGATCGTCACCTCGTCGTGCGGCGTGTGGACGCGCTCCAGCAGGTTGTTCCACGCCTTCCAGTTCACGTCGCGGAACTTCACGCCCAGCCGCCGGACGACGTAGGCGTCCAGGCCCTCGTTGAACAGCACCTTGGGGATGTCGTAGATGCTCGGAGCGTCGGGGCAGGAGATCACGGCCTCCTCGTCGACGTCGCACATGAGGGCGATCTTGCGCTTGATGTTCGTCGGGACGTCCTGGTTGCAGCGGCAGACGATGGCGTCCGGCTGGATGCCGACCTGCCGCAGCGCGGCGACGGAGTGCTGGGTGGGCTTCGTCTTGAGCTCGCCCGACGGCCCGATGTACGGCACGAGCGACACGTGCAGGAAGAAGACGTTCTCGCGGCCGACCTCGCGGCGCACCTGCCGGGCCGCCTCCAGGAACGGCAGCGACTCGATGTCGCCGACGGTGCCGCCGATCTCGTGGATGACGATGTCGGTCTTCGGACCGGCCATCGACAGCATGTCGTCCTTGATCTGGTTCGTGATGTGCGGGATCACCTGCACAGTGTCGCCGAGGAAGTCGCCGCGGCGCTCCTTCGCGATCACCGTGGAGTAGACCTTGCCGGTGGTCACGTTGGCGTCGGCGGTGAGGTTCACGTCGAGGAAGCGCTCGTAGTGCCCGATGTCGAGGTCGGTCTCCGCCCCGTCCTCGGTCACGAAGACCTCGCCGTGCTGGAAGGGGTTCATCGTGCCCGGATCCACGTTGAGATACGGATCGAGCTTCTGCATCGTGACCCGCAGGCCCCGAGCGACGAGAAGGCTGCCGAGGCTGGACGCCGTCAGGCCCTTCCCGAGAGAGGAGGCGACGCCTCCGGTGACGAATACGTGCTTGGTTTGCGACGGCTCTCTCACGGGCCTCCAGCATATTACGAACACCGGCGCCAGCGCGCATCGCCCACGCGGGAGGCGTCCGTGTCGCGTGGACGAACGTGTCGCGCGGATGTCGGGACGCGCCCGACCGGTGAGACCGAGCCGCCGCCGAACGCTCGCCGTGGAGCGCGCGCCGGCAGGCGTCCGGTCACCTGGTTCTGCTTCCGAAATGGAAGCAAAACCAAAGGCGCGATCGCGGGCGAGGGGGTGACGTCCGGCGCCGGGGACGTCCAGCACGGAGGGCGGGCCAGGACAGCGCACAGCTCACCTGGCTCTGCTTCCGTTTCGGAAGCAAAGCCGACGGACGCCCACGTAGCCGACCATGCACGGGTTGGCTAGGGTGGCTGCCACCTGATAGCGCGACCGGCAGCGACCGGATGGCGCGACCGGCAGCGACCGGATGGCGCGACCGGCAGCGACCGGATGGCGCGATCGGCAGCGACCGGCCGAGCCGTTCGACAGACCGGCGATCGGCCCTGAACGAAGGACCACATCCCCATGCGCATCCCCCGAACGCTGGCCATCATCCTCGCCGGCGGTCAGGGCTCCCGGCTGGGTGCCCTGACACAGAACCGCGTGAAGCCGGCCCTGCCCGTCGGCGGCACCTACCGGCTGATCGACATCTCGCTGTCGAACCTGCACCACTCGCACATCTCCGACGTCTGGATCGTCGAGCAGTATCTGCCGCACTCGCTGAACGAGTACCTGGCGCAGGGGCGGCCGTGGGATCTGGACCGCAACCACGGCGGCCTGCAATTCCTCACGCCCTTCGAGGGCGGTCATGGGGAGGGGTTCGCCCACGGCAACTCCGATTCGCTGTGGCGTCAACGTCACCGTATCGCCGAATCCGACGCCGACCTCGTCCTCGTGCTGAGCGCCGACCACCTGTACACCTGCAACTTCCTCGACGTCATCGACACCCACCTGGATCTCGGCGCCGACCTCACGCTGGTGACGACCCAGGTGGACGAGCGGCCGTCGCGCTACGGCGTCGTCCAGGTGACGGACAACGGCATCGTCACCGGCTTCGACTACAAGCCTGACGACCCGCGCGGCCAGATCGTCTCGGCGGAGATCTTCTGCTACTCCGCCGACGTCCTCCTCTCGGCCCTCGACGAGTTGCACGAGCGCCTCGGGGAGTTGGGCGACTACGGGGACGACCTCATCCCCCACTTCGTCGAGAACCGCCGCGTCATCGCGCACCGCCTGTCCGGCTACTGGATGGACATGGGCACGCTGCAGTCCTATTGGACCGCCCACCTCCAGATCCTCGACGGCACAGGAGCCACGCTCGACGACCCGACCTGGCCGATCTTCTCCGCCCAGCCTCAACTGCCGCCGGCCCGCATCGAAGGGACGGCGTCCGTGCACCGCTCCATGGTGTCGGCCGGGTCCACGGTGCGTGGGTCGGTGACCCATTCGGTGCTCGGCCCGCGGGTCGTGGTCGAGCCGGGGGCGTCCGTGACCGACAGCGTGGTGCTGGACGGGGCTCGCATCGACGAGGGCGTCGAACTGGTCAACTGCATCGTCGACATCGGCGCGCACGTGAGACGCGCCGGCCCGCGCGGGTCCGCCGGCCACGTCACCCTCATCGGCGCAGACGGGACCATCACCGACCGCCAGAAGCTGGACGCCTCCGCCTCGCTTCCCGACGGATGGCGGGGCTGACCCGGAACCGATCCCGCCGGGATCCGGGCTAGAGTTCCGTCCGCGCGACGCGACGGGCGTTCACCGAGGACGCCGCCGGTCGCGACGGAAGGGGGCAGCCGTGGCGCACGAAGAGACGGCCGGCGCCCGCGAGGCGGCCCTCGCGGAGAAAGCTGACGCCATGTGCCGGATGGGGTCGATGATGCTGGCGGCGGGCACGGGGTCGTACCGCGTCAAGGCCGCGATGGGACGCGTCGCCCAGGCGCTCGGCATCGAGCAGCTCGAGGCCCAGGTGAGCCTCAACGAGATCGTCGCGACGACGCGCTCGCGGGGAACGTTTCGCACCGAGGTCGTCGAGGTGCCGACGCCGGTCGTGAACGCGGACCGCATCGGGTCGCTGATGCGCCTGTCGTTGCGGGCCAGGGACGGGATGACCGCCGCGGAACTGCAGACCAGGCTCGACCGGATCGGGCGGCGGCACGCCCTGTACTCGCGCCCGAGCATCGTGGCGGCGGCAGCCATGGCGTGCGCGGCGTTCGCGTTTCTCAACAACGGGCGCTGGCAGGAGTGCCTGGCCGCGGGCCTCGCGGCGGCGCTGGGCAAGGCCGTCCAGTTGGCGCTCCACCGGGCGCGGCTCAACCAGCTCGCCGTCGTGGCCGGGGCGTCCGCCGCCGCCTGCACGCTGTACATGCTGCTCGCGTTCGCCCTGCAGTTCGTCCTGCCCGTCGGCGGGGAGCCGCTGCACCAGGCGGCGTTCACGTCGGCGATCTTGTTCTTGGTGCCCGGGTTCCCGCTCATGACGGCGGCGCTCGACCTCGCGCGCTTCGACTTCACGTCGGGGGTGTCGCGGCTGGCGTACGCGGCGATGATCACGATGGCGACCGCCCTCGGGGCGTGGGTGGTCGCCCTGTGGTTCGGGCTGTCGCCCCTGGCGACGCCGCCGTTGCAGCTGCCGCTGTGGGCGGTCGTCGGGGCACGGGCGCTGGCGAGCTTCTTCGGGGTGCTCGGGTTCGCGATCACGTTCAACACGCCGCTGCGGGTGGCCGTCGTCGCGTCCACCATCGGCACCCTCGCGAACCTCGCGCGGCTCGCGGCGGTCGACCTCGGCTGGAACGCCCTGCTGTGCGCGCTCGGCGCCACCACCATCGTCGGCCTCCTGGCCGCGTTCGCGGCCCGCCACATCGTGACGCCCCGGGTCACCCTGTCGGTGCCGGCGGTCCTGATCATGATCCCGGGGGCGAGCGCGTTCCGGGCCCTGGTCGCGCTGATCAACAACGACCCGATGGCGGCCGTCCTCAACGGGACGACGAGCCTCTTCGTCGTGATCTCCCTCGCCGCGGGCCTCGTCGTCGCCCGCATGCTCACCGACCAGGCCTGGATCGAGGCCAACCCCCACTGGACCGCGATGCCCCACACCCGCGCCCAGACGGTGCTGCTGCGCCAAGAACGGGCGGCAGAGCGGGAGGCGGAGCGGGCCGTCGAGCGCGCGATCGCCCGCGACGTCGACCCGGACGCCGGCTGAGGCCGCCCGCCACGCTGGACACAGAGGCCGCGACCCGGTTCGATGCGGTCATGGACGTCGAACTCGCCGAGGTCAGGGACTTCCTCGCCCAGCACGCGCCGTTCGCGGACCTGCCGGCGCCGGTGCTGGCAGCGTTGCCCGCGAAGCTGACGGCCCGCTACTTCCGGCGCGGGTCGACGCTGGTCGCGGCGGGCCAGCCGAACACGACGATGTTCGTCCTGCGGTCGGGGGCCGTCGACATCATCGACGCGCACGGCTCGCTGGTCGAACGCTCGGACGTCGGCACCTGCTTCGGCATGTCGTCGGTCATCTCGGGCGGGCCGTCGTCGTTCACGATGACGGCCCGCGAAGACTCGCTCACGCTCCTCATGCCGGGGGAGGTCTTCCACGACCTGATCCGGACCCAGCCGGCGTTCGCCCGGTTCTTCATGCAGCAGCAGGCCGGACGCATCCGCTCGGCCGTCGAGTCGGTGCAGGTGTCCGACTCGGGCGGCGCGATCCTCAAGACCCGGGTCGGCGAGATCGTCCGCCGCTCCCCCGTGACGACGGGCCCCGGCACGTCCATTCGGGACGCCGCGGTCGCCATGTCGGAGGCGCGGGTCTCGGCGATCCTCGTCACCGACGGCTCCCCCGGACGCCTGCTCGGCATCGTCACCGACCGCGACCTGAGGACCAAGGTCATCGCCGCCGGATTGAGCCCGGACGAACCCGTCTCGGCGGTCATGACGTCCGACCCTCAGACCGTCGCCGCGGACGCCCTCGCGTTCGAAGTGCTCATGGAGATGACCCAACGCGGTTTCCATCACCTCCCGGTCGTCGACGAGGCCGCGGGCAGAGACCCAAAGGACGCCCCGGACGCCGCCGACGCGTCGGCGTCCGAACCGGGGCCGGGGCCGGCGTCCGGTCGAGAA
The DNA here is from genome assembly GCF_039811905.1 of Nigerium sp. Lineage (NCBI taxonomy): Bacteria > Bacillati > Actinomycetota > Actinomycetes > Propionibacteriales > Propionibacteriaceae > Nigerium > Nigerium sp. The sequence continues at coordinate 15,470 of NZ_JBDHZL010000054.1, forward strand.
TCGGGGCCCGCACGGGCGTCCGGGCATGTCATCGGCATGATCACCGCCGGCGACCTGATGCGGCTGCAGCAGGCGAACCCCGTCTATCTGGTGGGCGACATCGCCCACCAGACGGACGTCGACGGGCTCGCGCGGTCGGCGTCCCGGCTGGCGGCCGTCGTGGAGAGTTACGTCGCCCAGGACGCCTCGGCGGCCGACATCGGACGCCTCGTCACCGTCGTCGGGGACGCCCTCACCCGTCGCCTGCTGAACTTCGCCGAGGCCGAACTCGGGACGCCGCCGACCCGCTACTGCTGGGTCGCGCTGGGCTCGCAGGCGCGCCTGGAGCTCGGGCTCGGCTCGGACCAGGACTCGGCGCTCATCCTCTCCGACGACCACCGGCCGGAGCACGACGACTACGTCGCCGCGCTGGCCGAGCGGGTCGTCGGGGGGCTCGAGGCGTGCGGGTTCCCGCGGTGCCCGGGCGACATGATGGCGTCCAACCCGCGCTGGCGCGTGCCGATCACGCAGTGGTCGCGCTACTTCGCGTCGTGGGTGAACGAGCCCGACCCGGACGCCCTGCTGAACGCGCAGACGTTCTTCGACATGCGTCCGGTGTACGGGGACAACGCGCTGTTCGCGCGGCTCCAGTCGGCGGTGATCGCCCGGACGCCGCAGTCGGCCCGGTTCCTCGCGCACCTGGCGAAGCAGGCGAACGACTGGCAGCCGCCGATCGGGTTCTTCCGCGGGTTCGTCCTGGAGCACGGCGGCGAGCACCGCGACACGCTCGATCTCAAGGCGGGCGGGCTGGTCGCGGTCGTCCAGATGGCACGGCTGTTGGCCCTCTCGCGCGGGCTGCCGCAGGTGAACACGCTCGCGCGGCTGCGCGCGGCGGCGTCCGTGGGGGCGCTGAGCGCGGAGAACGCCGAGAACCTCGCGGACGCCTTCGAGTTCATCAGCTACCTGAGGCTGCGGCACCAGGCGGAGCAGGCGCGGAACGGCGTCCGTCCGGACAACCACCTCGCCCCGGCCGAGCTGACCGACTTCGAGAAGCGGTCGCTCCGGGACGCCTTCGGCATCGTCCGGCGCATGCAGGGCGCGCTCGCCCACAGCTACCAGACCCACGTGCTCTCGTGAGGGGACGCCGGTGATGCTCTTCGGGGACGCCACCGCCCGCCGGCGCGCGCGGGCGTCCCGGCGCGCACGGGGCGCGCTCGCCGACTACTACCGGACGCCGCTGCCCGACCCAGGGACGCCGGCGTCCGAGCTGCGTCTGCTCAGCGTCGACTTCGAGACCACCGGGCTCGACCCCGCGACGAACACCCTGCTCAGCGTCGGGTTCGTGCCGGTGGACGGCGTCGAGATCGTCCTGGGGGGCGCCGGGTCGAGCGTCGTGGCGGGGGCGTCCGAGGTGGGGCAGAGCGCGACGGTGCACGGGCTCACCGACGACATGGTGGCGGCGGGCGTCCCGCTGGCCGACACCGTCGCGAGCGTCCTGCGCGCCCTCGCCGGCCGCGTCCTGCTGGCGCATTTCGCGGAGATCGAGGTGGGGTTCCTGTCGCGGGCGTGCGAGCAGCTGTACGGGGCGCCGTTCGTGAGCCCGTTCGTCGACACCATGCGGCTGGCGCACCGAACGCTGTCGATCGGCTTCGACGCCGAACCGACCCGCGACGACCTCCGCCTGTGGACCGCCCGCGCCCGCCACGGGCTGCCCGTCTACTCCGCGCACGAGGCGCTCACCGACGCCCTGGCCGGCGCCGAGCTGTACCTCGCCCAGGTCGCCGAGATGTCGCCGGAGCCCACCCTGAAATCCCTGCGCGGCGACTGAGCCGGTGCGCGGGCGTCCTGTGGATCGACCGCCCTCTCCCCCGGCCCGCGCCCGCCCCC